>CALFBW010000230.1 GCA_937951415.1 uncultured Chitinophagales bacterium
AATTTCTTTCAATACAGTCTTGTGCGTTGCACCGTCCACTGTAATCTCTGCAGTTAGAAAATCAGGAGTATAGATAATGTCTCTAAAAGCGAGCTCATGTGCAGAAAAGTGCACATTTTCTCCCTCTCCGTAAATCACGCAAGGAACCTGTCCCTCACGACGAAGCGCTTTGGCACCTTTCTGCCCGAGATCACTTCTTTTTTGTCCTTCAATGGTAATTGATTCCATTGCTTTATGTTTTATACAAATAATGAACTAATCGAATTATGCTCGTTGATGTATCTAAATGCCGTAGCAAAAAGAGACGATACGCTGAGCACTTTTATTTTAGAGCTTGTCTTCCTGAGCGGAATAGTATCACATACTACCAACTCTTCCAACACTGAATTTTCGATCTTTTCGTAAGCTGCTCCTGACAAAACAGGGTGCGTACACATGGCTCGAACACTCAAAGCTCCTTTCTTTTTCAACTCTTCCGCTGCGGAGCACAAGGTTGAACCAGTATCTACAATATCATCGATGATGATTACATGTCGCCCTGCCACTTCTCCAATTACTCGCATCGAAGCGATTTCATTGGCACGTTCACGGTGCTTGTCACAAATCACCATTTCCGCGGCAAATCTCCTTGCGAAATTCCGAACCCGTTTCGAACTTCCTACATCGGGCGAGGCAAAAATCAATTCATCCAAACCTAAGCTCCTTATGTAAGGAACAAAGATGGCCGAACTATCTAAGTGATCTACCGGAATGTCGAAAAAACCTTGAATTTGTGGCGCATGTAAATCCATGGTCATAATTCGGTCGGCCCCAGCAGCAGTTAAAACATTTGCTACCAATTTCGCTCCAATAGATACCCTCGGCTTATCTTTTCGGTCTTGACGAGCAAAACCAAAGTAGGGTATCACAGCAACAATATAATCTGCAGATGCACGCTTCGCGCCATCCATCATCATGCACAACTCCCATAAATTTGACACTGGAGCAAAGGTTGATTGTACAAGAAACACAAAACAACCTCGCACCGATTCCTGTATAACAGGCTGAAATTCACCGTCGCTGAACCGTTCAAATTTAAGCTGTCCTAATGGTTGACCAAATTCATTAGCTATACTTTCTGATAGATAACGAGTGGCTTCACCTGAGAAAATCTTCACATTCCGTTCCATAGCAGGACGTAAATTTGAGCCCACAAAGATAGTCAAAAAAGACTACAAAGAGCAGTGATAGAATCGATTTATAATCGTTCTGATTTTGGTAAGATAAACGACTATTTCTCCCCCACAAAACTATGTGGGCATGACTTTTGCATTTTACGTATGCAAGAGAATTTAGTTAGCATTTTTATCATACGGAGTCGAACTGCGATTGGGCTCCGTTTGTTTTTATAACGTCCTGAACACCTGCATCCTAGGGCGTTCTGCTCAACTTGGGAGATCAACACCACCGCAAATAAGATTGGGAAAGATTTATTGTTTACTTAAAGTAGCCGTTACAGAAGCACAAGCACTAAGTAGAATCCTTTGGTGAAGCGGAAAAATACAGAAGAGCCCATTTCTTGGTATCTTTGCAGCAAATTTGAGAACTAAAAAATAAATAAGAACACATGTCAAATAAGATCACAATCGACAATGGGGTATTAACAGTACCAGATCAGCCAGTCATTCCTTTCATCGAGGGAGATGGTATTGGTGTAGATATTTGGCCAGCAGCCAAGAGAGTTTTCGACGCTGCTGTTGAAAAAGCTTACGGTGGAAAACGTAAGATTGAGTGGAAGGAAGTGTTAGCAGGTCAGAAAGCTTTTGATGCTACTGGCGAATGGCTTCCTGAAGAAACACTCGATGTTATTAAAGAATATTTAGTAGCGATCAAAGGACCTCTGACTACTCCGGTTGGTGGTGGAATTCGCTCATTGAACGTAGCGCTTCGCCAGAAGTTGGACCTTTATGCATGTGTTCGTCCAGTAAAATATTTCGACGGATCTCCTTCACCAGCTAAGAAGCCAGAATTGGTGGATATGGTGATTTTCCGCGAAAACACGGAAGACATCTATGCAGGTATTGAGTACATGCAAGGATCAGAAGAAGCAAAGAAATTGATCAAGTACCTTCAAACTGAGTTTGGGGTAGACAAGATTCGTTTCCCTGAAACTTCTTCGATCGGCATCAAGCCGGTTTCTTTGGAGGGATCGGAGCGTTTGATTCGTTCTGCGATCAAGTACTGTATCGATCAAGGATACAAATCAGTTGCCCTAGTACACAAAGGGAATATTATGAAGTTCACGGAAGGTGCTTTCAAAAAATGGGGCTACGAATTGGCTGAGCGTGAATTTGGAGACAAAGTATTTACTTGGGCACAATGGGATCGCATTGTAGAAACGGAAGGTAAAGAGGCTGCTAATAAAGCACAAGCTGATGCAGAAGCTGCTGGTAAAATCATCATCAAAGATGTAATCGCAGATAACTTCCTGCAGCAAATTCAGTTACGCCCACAAGACTATGATGTAATCGCTACATTGAATCTGAACGGTGATTATATTTCGGATGCACTAGCCGCAATGGTTGGAGGTATTGGAATCGCTCCTGGAGCAAACATCAATTACGTTTCAGGTCGCGCGATTTTTGAAGCAACCCACGGAACAGCACCAAAGTATGCTGGATTGAACAAAGTAAATCCTTCTTCAGTGATTCTTTCAGGTTGTATGATGTTCCAATACATGGGATGGTTAGAAGTTCGTGATTTGATCGAAAAAGCTTTGGCATCTGCTATTCAAAGCAAAAACGTTACTTACGATTTCGCTCGTTTGATGGACGGAGCTAACGAACTTTCTTGCTCTGATTTCGGAGAAGAGCTTGTGAAGCACATGGCTTAAGAATTATAATGAGCAGTTTTTGTTCATTTAGCAATAAATGAGAAAGCGGGCATTGATTGATTTCAATGCCCGTTTTTTATTTATTAACTGTCCGATTTGCTTTTCTATTTATCGGCTGATATCACTTCTACAGGAATGCCATTGTAACGGTTACACGAAATCTCGCAATTGGCCTCGCAAGCATCTGTCAGCTTAAATTCTAAGAGAAAGACTTCATCGAGATGCTCTTCTCCAAACTCAATACCTACCTCTTCGAGATTGACAATATGAAACAGAAAATCCTCAATGCCACCACAAAGAACTCGCGTGCTATCTACTGATATAAATTCTCCGCAACAGACTTGACCTACATATTGCAATTCCATTCTAAAGGTAGTCTCGCGTTCCGAACAGGAAGACAGGAAAAGGGCGAACAAAAGGGATAGTGTGATTACTGAAATTTTCATAGTGGATCTTTCTAAAGATTTTAATATCGAGCGCACTTGTTGGGACAGACCAGCGGGGCAGCCACAACAAAAGGAATACGAACAACAAGTTCTCTTGGTTGGTTTCAAAAGCAAAAAAGCTCTCCTCCTTCGCTGCAAGCCTTTCATTTGGTGTATATTGGTGAAGCAAAAATTGACCTTAGCAGTTTGACAGATCAATGGTTTACCATTATTAATCCCGCCTCGGGCACTTACAACAAGTCTCGCGTTCGACGACTTTTAGAAGCCATGAAGGGCGCTAAGCTTTCAGCAGCGCATGCCGTAACTGAGTATCCATTACATGCAGCAGAGATTGCACGTGAAGCAATAGACAAAGGCTTTCGAAAGCTGGTCTTAGTGGGAGGAGATGGAACCTATCACGAAGTCGTCAACTCAATGGTCGACCATGAAAGTGAGATTGCCACTTCTGATGTCACTTTAGCAATGTTCCCCTCTGGTACAGGTAATGACTGGGTACGATCATCAGGAATCAACAAATCGGTCGATGATTGCGTTCAGCGAATGGCTGACGAGCAATCTATCTTACAGGATGTTGGCCGCTTCAGCTACTACGATAAAAATGAAAAAAAATCGGCCCACTTTCTAAATGTCGCGGGTTGCGGCTTCGATGCTTATGTAGAGGAAAACTACCTAAAGAACAACAAGACTTTTGGGAAGCTTTCCTATTTCTCAGGATTATTAAAAGGCTTGCTGACTTGGGAAAATGTCGAAATGCGGGTAGAAGCCGACGACTTCCAATTTGAGGGAAAAGCCTTCAGCATTATCATGGGCATCGGAAAATTCTTTGGAGGTGGAATGAAAGTCACCCCAGAAGCAATTATTGACGATGGTCTATTTGACATCACCATAATAGGAGATGTTGGGAAATTTGAAGTGGTAAAAGTCTTACCCAAATTATACTCAGGAAAATTTACCAATCATCCGAAAGTACAGACTCTTCGAACCAAATCTCTTCGCATTTCCAGCAGTGCTCCAATTTTCATGCAGGCCGATGGAGAACTACGCGGAGCAGCTCCTTTTGAATTTGAAATACTACCTAAAAAATTGCGAATTCTACACGGTAGAAGTACTTAGGTATATGCTCTATGTAAGTTTCTTAAATTGAACGAAGCCATTTCTAGAAATAAAAGATAATAACGCAAACACAACAGGGCTTTGCCGAGGCATTCTAACGAAGTAGCTTTGAAAATAGCAATGTTGTCGGGAACCAGTTCAAATCGGACAGTTCTACTTTGCATCCCTTAATATTTCCTTCTTATTATTAGCAATTTTCAAAGGAGTTCTAGCATCGTTTTCCCTTCTATTTTTGAGCGCAGCCAATACTGCAATTCCAAATAGCTTGGAGGAGTATTTTTAGCAAAATTTACATCTTCTCCTTTAAGATTTTCCAAGGCCTCAATAAAATCTTTATAGATGAAATTCTTACTTGCCTGACTAGGAGCAGATTCCAATTTTGAAAAATAATAAAACACTTTCTTTTCGTACTTCAGTAATAATTCATTGCCAGCAATGGTTCTTCTTGTACTATCCAAGCTCGTTACAATGGGTTGATTCGGCATATCGGCTTTTATCGCGTGAAGAATCACTCTACCAGCAACAATCAAATCTTTTACGTCATGGTTTTTATGATACGCTCTCAACAATTCACTCAACCACTTATAAGAGGCATTTAACTCTCCCAAGAACCAAAAACCGATTGCTAAATTATAGGCATAAGCCAATCGTCTTCTGTAGGGGATAACTACAATTAACTGTTCCCATTGATCATCAATTTCCTGAGAAAGCTCAGGAATTAATTCCAATTTATTACAGCTTAAATAATATCGAAGACTCAAAAACCACTTTGTATTTAACGTAAGTAATTCACCCTTGCCAGCCTGCTGCAAAACAGCATCAAGCGCACTCAATGCTTGCTCAAATAAATGCGATTCGCTAAAGTAGTCGCAAACCACTAAGTAATTACACAATCCCATTTTACAGTCAAACAAATTATCCCGACGTTGAGCACTATTTTCCGGAAGATCTGCGAGCGGCGAGATGTCCACCAATCTCCTAGCCTCCGCAAGTGCTTCCTCTTTTCTTCCTTCGAAACGGTATTGCTGACATTTAACAAAATGATAGTCTCGCTGAGCCTCAACCGAAAAATATTCAGGAGGGTGACTAAGAATAGAAGACGCTAATAGTTTATGAAATGCCGCCTTTGGCTTTTCCTTCCTCATGCGAACATTTTCAGAAATCAAGTCTACCACTTGTGCGCGGATACTTCTCAATTCACTTTCTTCAAATTGCACTTTACTATAGTGTGCTATCTTTTTTTGAGTTTCTAGTATTGTCTTTCGATCATCGCCAAAGTCGTCGGCCTTTCGCTCTCGAAAACTCAAAAGACGAATAATCTCGACCGACTTACCCGACTCCGATAATTGCCTTTCTAGTTTCTTGTATCTACTGATCATTTCCTCAAACAAACCACGCTCTTGAAGAATCATTAGGGTATTGAATTGCTGATTCAGCTTTCCTTCCTCACTCGATTTCAAGAAAGCACTCTCAAGAGACCTAAGAATTTGACCTTTAAGCCCATTCTTTAGACTAATTAGCTTCTTTGGGAATGCCTTTTTTGCTGTTTGTTCATCGAACTCACTTCCCGGTCTAATATCTTTCAGCAAGCTATACAGCTTACCTATTTCTGTCTGTTCAGTTCTTATCGAGAGCTTCCTTTTCTCATTAGGGCTCAAACTATGTATGAGCGCCATTAATCTATCTTCCTTCAACACTTGACTTTTTACAGTTCCTAAATTCCACTTAAGCACAAAGGCTCGATTCCCATTTCATCTTCAACAAAAATAGCTCGGTCTTTCATAGCAAGTAGGCGTAAGCTAATACTTGGAGAGTCAATTCTCATGCAAGGGATTTAAATTTTAACAACTGACTATCAATCATTTAATAAATACAAGAGCACTTAAAGATAGAATTGAAGAATCAATTTACAGCTCCTACATTCCTAAAGAAAACAGATGTAAACCTTCAGATTTGACATCGGAAAGCAGAAGTACTGCCTACTCGTAATCACCAAAACTGAAGCATGTTTAGACTTAAAATCTCTCTAATTAGTCTTTTATATCTCGCCTTTCTTTCGATTGGGCAGTTAACAGCTCAAACGGAGAATGACATTACGCCGATCTATGATGGCAACATCACAACAGGCGATCAAAACACGATCTATGGAAACAAGGCAGGATCATCATTGAATACTGGCTCACAGAATACTTTCATAGGAAGAAGAGCTGGAGAAGCAAACACCGAAGGGAAACGCAACGTCTTTATTGGCGCACAAAGTGGAGTGAGTAACGAAACGGCAGATCAAAACACATTTGTGGGTTGGAAGGCTGGCATGCTAAACTTAAGCGGGGAAAATAATACACTTCTGGGTGCTAAGAGTGGAATGAACAACACTACAGGCAGCAAAAACACTTACCTCGGACAGTACGCCGGATTTTTCGGAACTACAGGCAACAAGAATGTTGCCGTCGGTTCTAATGCGCTTAGAGAGATTTCAACAGGTTCGCAAAATGTGGCCCTTGGGACAAACAGCTTGCGTGAGCTCAATCAAGGAGTTGGGAATCTTGGGCTGGGTACAGCAGCGGGAGCTGTATTAGGCAAAGGAGACAACAACACATTGATAGGCCACTTAGCTGGCGCCGATTTAAACAAGGGGACAGGTAATGTCTTCATTGGAAATCAATCGGGAACCACGGAAACGAATGTCAATGACAAACTTATTATTGCCAACTCTGCCTCCAATGAATTGATCATAGGAGACTTTTTAAACGATCAAGTAGCAATTGGCACTTCAAATTTCGTAGCGAGCACCAAAACCAGTACTGGCGCTCCTTACAGTTTAGTGGTTGGTCGAGGCATTCTAGCTGAAGAAGTAAAAGTAAAAAGCGGTTGGGCAGATTTCGTTTTTGACGATCAATACCAACTACCATCACTTGCCGCAGAAGAAGCACACATTTTGGAGTCTGGCCATCTCCTAAATTTTCCATCAGCTGAAGAAATTGCCGATGAAGGAGGCCTTGACGTGGGACTACTAATGGTTAAACAGCAAGAAACCATCGAAAAATTAATGCTTCACATAATTGCCCTCGAAAAACGTCTAAAGGAGCTCGAAAAACGCAATAAATAATTCAAAACTATTTCGCCATTTACCTAACAAGGTTCTTGCGATAAGCAAAAACCGCCTTTCAAATTCTCGCCATGAATAACTCTTACTTTATTTTATTAAGCCTTGCATTACTTGGACTTTTCAATACCAATTTAACAGCTCAAAGCAATAAAATTGATCACATTCTCGACACTCCAGATGAGGGAATTCGCTTTATCGTAAGCGATGACAGCGGCAATTACTCTATTGACACTTCTAGCATCCAAAGCCATCCCGACGATGGTCATGGAATTTATTTACGAGTGCAAGCCAGTCGGCTCCATTCTTCGAATAATTTAATCATTGGACAAAAAGGGTTTGTAGGAATTGGCTTAGAAGATCCTTGCACTAAGTCCATCGACATCGATGCCTTAGAGGACAAGGGAATTCTCTTTTGGGTCAATAACGGATTAGCAGTCCGGGCAGACGGACAAACAGATTGGGACATCCCCTCTGACATTCGTCTTAAAGAAAACGTTACGGACTTCACCGATGGCCTTGAAGTTATTCGCCAAATAGATCCTATTAGTTACGAGTATAATGGAAAAGCCGGAACCATTAAAGGGCAAAAAGCCATCGGAATTTCCGCACAAAAAATGCTAAAAGCTGCACCCTACACAGTAAAAAGAGATGGAAATAAAAACGCAAAAAAGGGAACTGGATTTCTCTCTTACAATGGCACTGCAGTTAGATATATCCTAATAAACGCTGTGAAAGAATTAGACAACAAGCAACAGGAATCAGAGGAAGCACTCAAATATGAAGTAGAAACACTTCAGTCTGAAGTCATTGAATTGAGCCAAACTATAGAAGAATTCAGAACTGCGCTCCAAGTATTAAGACCCATTGATAACAAGCAAACAAGAAGCCTACAAAGGGGTCAAGCTGTATTGGGTCAAAACATCCCAAATCCGTTCCGAAACACAAGCACAATCAATTACAGATTAGCAGATCACACACAAGAAGCACATTTAAAAATATTTACGACTGAAGGTCGATTTATACAACAAATAAATCTTGATACAGCAATAAAAAAGGGCAGTGTAGAAATCACCCGATTCGACCTCAATGGTAGTGGATCATACCTGTACACATTGGAGATAGATGGCAAAATTATCGAAAGTAAGAAAATGACTTTAAAGTAGGATAAGCTTGGAAAAGCAGCTCACCGATCGAGATTGAAGGGAGAAAAGTGAGCATCTGTCGTGCGGGGGCAATGAGAAACCATTGCCCCTTTTTTCGTTTAGCTTTTTTGAATCTCTTGAATTAAGTAGCCGTTTACACTAAATTATATTGCACATTTAGCGCTTGAACAACTTACTCTTTACGTGTTGCTCAATAAATTCTTTTTGTAAGCATTTCCCTAGCACTTATTCCTGGACAACTCAGTCATCTACGAATTCTCAGCGCAGTATTAGCAGCTTACAATCGGGTACTACCTACCAATACCGCATTCGCACTAATTGCCCACAAGGATGGACCGCTTGGACAGCTATTCAAACCTTTTCTACAGAAGATGAAGCAGGAGGTGGATCTGACTGCACCGAAATTCAAGTAAGCTTGACTTTGGATGAATATGGTTCAGAAACCAGCTGGGAGATTGTGAGCGATGAAGGTTATGTCATCAGCAGCGGTGGCCCTTATGGAGACAACCAAGAGGGTTCGATAAAAAACAAAACCGTTTGCTTAACCGACGGTTGCTACACCTTATACTTAGATGACGCTTATGGAGACGGTATTTGTTGTGATTACGGAGATGGCTATTTAGAGGTGCTTTACCAAGGAGAATTTATTACAGGTTCTGACGGCTACTTTGGTTATACCGATGAAATGGATTTCTGTGTAAGTATCGATGGCTTCGAAAAGCAGGAGAAAAGAACGAGTTCAAAGCAAGTTCTCAACAAGCCAGCAAAAAAATAACTGGGGAACGGGAATAGATAGTTTTCCGGAGAGTCACGGCCAATAGGTCGTGGCTCTTTTATATTGCAATAAATGATGGAGCCATTATCTGAATTCAGCAAAGCCTTTAGTCGCTCCACTTTGATGAAATCACATTATTGGAACGAATAAATGGACAAAAATCACACTATTGGAATGAATGTTGTATTTTGTTGGAAAATCATAAAGAGATCTTATGCTGTTCGAGCGCGAAATCTATCAAAAACTAAAAAACTGGAAAACCAAAAAACAGCGAAAACCGCTCTTATTAATGGGAGCACGACAAATAGGAAAGACCACTCTATTAAAGGCTTTTGGCAAGCAAGAATTCACAGACTATGCCTACTTCAATCTAGAAGAAAACACAGACATACACAGTTTCTTTGAGCGCGAAAAGGATCCTAACAAAATCATCCGACAACTTAATCTACTAAGTGGTACAAAAATAGAAGCGGGTACAAGTCTTCTAATATTGGATGAAATTCAAGAATGCAGGGATGCATTGATTGCTTTGAAGTATTTTCAAGAAAAGCTGCCACAGCAAGCCATTGTAGCTGCTGGCTCACTGCTTGGCTTAAGTCTAGGACAAGACCGATCCTTTCCCGTAGGAAAAGTAGAATTTATCGATCTCTATCCACTTTCCTTCTCAGAATACTTACATGCCTTAGATAAGCAAAAACATGCCGTCTATCATCACTTCCTAGAGTCTGAAAAAGTGGAACAAATCCCCCAGGCCTTCTTCCAATCATTAGCGACTGCTTTCAAAGAATATCTATTAGCAGGAGGAATGCCAGAGGTTGCAGCACAATTTATCCAAGGTGGAAATTTCGGCCAAGCACAAACTTTGCAAGACCAACTGCTCCGAGCATACCAACTAGATTTTGTCAAACATGCAGAGAATACTACTGCCACAAAAATTCAGCACATTTGGAATGCACTACCTTCTCAACTAGCTAAAGAGAACAAAAAATTTCTATATAAAGTCGTCAAAAAGGGAGCACGTGCTCGCGAATACGAAGCTGCAATTCAATGGCTCAAAGAAGCTGGCTTGGTATATAAAATACCCCGAATAGAAACGGCCCGTTTGCCCCTAAAAGCCTACGAAGACTTGTCATCCTTTAAATTGTACGTCTTTGAAATTGGACTACTCATGCGCTTAGCAAATTTACACTCTTCTACCTTTATAGAGGGTTCTCATTTTTTTACTGAATTTAAAGGGGCATTGGCCGAAAATTTCGTAGCACAATCACTCCACAAACAACTGGGATCATCCGTCTACTACTGGACATCCAACGGAAAAGCCGAACTAGATTTTATCATCAACTACAAAGGAGAAATAATACCTATTGAAGTCAAATCAGGAATAAATACTAAAGCAAAAAGTCTCGCCATATATACGGAAAGGTATCAACCAAAGCTTCGAGTACGAATTTCGAATCTCAATCTAAGCCTCCAAGATGGCCTTCTAAATATTCCGCTTTTCTACGCTGAATCCTTGGACACTTTTATTGATAAAGCATTAAAATAATAAAACATCAATACCCACCAACACTATTCATAAAGGCCTC
>CALFBW010000231.1 GCA_937951415.1 uncultured Chitinophagales bacterium
TAGCGTAAAAGATGTGTTCATAATGATTTAAGTTCGACAGTTTACCCTATATTTCGCAAAATTTGCGACTACATTTTAAGAATTAGCTTAATCTCGATCATGAAGAAGAGAACGTACGGAAACGATAAAAAACCTGCATTAGAAGCAAAGATGCAGGCACAAAAAATAGCATGGGCTCCGATCATGTTTCAGGCAGCGAGAGCATTAATTGATCTAAATATTTTAGAAGAATTAATGAAGCGAAGAAAAGCTTCTATGGAAGAACTATCCGAAGCATGTGAAGTATCCGTTTATGGCGTTAAAGTATTGTTGGAAGCGGCTTTAGGAATGGAGTTAGTTTGGGTAGAAGATGGTGTTTTTAAATTAACGAAGACAGGATATTTCTTGCTCAGAGACGAGTTAACTCGGGCTAATATGAATTTCACCAATGACGTAAACTATGAAGGCTTTAAATACCTAAAGGAATCAATCGTGAATGGTAAACCAGAAGGACTAAAAGTATTTGGAGAATGGGATACGATTTATGAAGGGCTTTCGCAATTGCCTAAACCGATACAGAAAAGTTGGTTCGGATTCGATCATTACTATTCTGATAAAGCATTCCCTGCCGCATTGAAAATTGTTTATCGAGAATCTATTGGGAAACTTTTAGACATTGGTGGTAACACTGGGAAATGGGCAAAAGCTTCCTTGGCTTTTGATGATAAAGTAAATGTTACTTTAATGGATTTACCTGGTCAATTGAATGTTGCTAAGGAAAACTTAAAAGATCAAAGTCGAGCTCATTTTATTGAAGCAAATGTTTTGAAAGCAATCCCTGAAGTTCGAGGCTTTGATGCAGTATGGATGAGTCAGTTTTTAGATTGCTTTTCAGAAGAAGAAGTGTTGACGATCTTAAATAATGTGAAGCATGCGATCAACCCAGATGGAGTTATATATATTTTAGAAAATTACTGGGACGATCAAGAGTATGAAGGAGCAGCGTATAGTTTGCATGCAACTTCTCTTTATTTTACTTGCATGGCCAATGGGAATAGCAAAATGTATTATTCGGAAGACATGAAGGCTCAAGTTGAAAAAGCCGGATTAGTGATTGTAAAAGAATATCATGATGTCGGTGGAGTAGGACATACTTTGTATGAATGTAAAATGGCTTAATTTCTATTTCTCCTATATCTTACTGATACGATAAATAGCATCTCCATAATCATCACTCACCAACAAAGAACCATCAGGAAGATACTCTAAGTCAACAGGTCTTCCCCAAACTTCTTGGCTCTCATCATCGAGCCATCCATCAGCAAAAACTTTATAAGAAGTGGCTTGAAAATTATCATCATATTGAACTGTCGAAATTCGATAACCGCTTTTCTTAGTTCGATTCCAGGATCCATGCTCTGCTATAAATACAGTGTTCTTATATTTGGTATCAAGCATACCTTCTTTGTAAAATTCCATACCTAAAGGAGCTACGTGTGCGCCAAGGTTTTGTAAAGGCGCTGTAAATTCATCACAGTTTCTATTCTTTCCAAAATCTGGATCTGGCAAATCGCCTTGATGACAATAAGGATAGCCAAAATTCATTTTTTCCTTTGGTGCACGATTTAATTCGCAAGCTGGAATATCGTCACCCATCATGTCTCCACCATTATCGGTAAACCATAATTCGTTTGTTTCTGGATGCCAATTAAAGCCCACAGTGTTTCGAATTCCAGTTTGTACAATTTCCAGGTTGCTTCCGTCTTTATCTAAACGAGTGATCGACGCATAGATTGAGTTTTCGGATTCGCAAATATTACAAGGCGCTCCGACGGGAACATATAACTTGCCATCTGGTCCAAAGGCGATGTATTTCCAACCGTGATGTTTGTCGGTAGGGTATTCATCATAGACCACTTCAGGAATGCCAGGGTTCTCTAGTTTATTTTCAACATCCTGAATTTTTAGGATACGATTCACTTCTGCGATGTAGAGATCTCCATCTTTGAACGCGACACCATTCGGCAAGTTTCCTTCCTCATATAAAGTGTATTTTTCATCAACAACAAAATCACCATCTGTGTCCTTTAGCGCATAGACATTCCCTTCTCCCATACTTCCCACAAATAAAGTGCCGCTAGGTGAAAGAGACATCGATCGGGCTCCAGCTACATCTTCGGCGTATAATTCGATTTTATAGCTCTCAGGTAATTTGATTTGATCAATTTCTTTGTTCTCGTTTTTATTGGATTTAATGAGCGTCCCTTTTGGAGCATTAACTGTTGGTAATAGGAAATATCCACAGGTTGATCCCACAACTACAGCAAGAAATAAATACTTAAAGAATTTTTTCATAAGAGAATATATGAGTGTCAGTAATACTTGAAATTACTGAAATTTGCTTAAAGCGATTTCGAGATTGGGTGAAATGAGCCTTCGAGACAGTAAAAATGATTAACGAGTCAATTAAAGGTTAAATGAATTGATATTCTTAAAGACACTCTCTTCAACTATTGATTCTCCTCTCTATAAAATCTTTATTTATCGATACTCAATACGCTCATCAGCAATTTTCAAATGATCCGGAATATCAAACCAAATTAATTGTCCCGTCAATTTCATTCCCTGATGGTCTTGATAATTTCCATATTCGATGGTCTCCCCAGAATTGAATTTACCATCCCTCGAGAATTTGGATAGTTCCAATTGAAATGTATAGTGGTTGAAATAAAATAACCAAGTATACGATCCTACTTCTTTTTCGTAGGTGACTTTAATGACATAGTATTTGATACCATTGTAATCTTCTTCTTTTACCTCTGGGTCAATGATGGTTCCTTGATCTTTCAGCTTCATGGGCATTCCTAAAAGATATCGATAATAGGAATCAAACATTTTGGCTCTTTCGCAATTTACTTTATTTTTTTTGAGCCATGCATCGTCCACAGCTTCAGGATTGTCTACATTTCCATAACAAGTATTTAAATCTTTGTGAAGGTTAATGGTCTGGCCATCGCGATCGTAGTGCATTTCAAATAAACCATGATGTAAATCCATTTTGAGAACCTGCTTTGAAGTATCAACATTGTCTTCTTTAAAAATCAAACTATTTATATTGATGTCGGCATTGAGTTGTGACCAATTGGATTCCGGGTCATGCAGTTCGATTGATTTTTGAACTATTTCTTGAGCAGTAATTTCTTGAGCAGATACATTCGCCGAAAGGCAAATAAAACAAAGCACCACGAGGGACTTAAATAATAGATCTAGATTCATTTCTTTTTCTTCTTTTTCTTCTTCTTTCTACTTTTGGTTTCTTCCACTTCTTTCATCAATGCGAGATAGTCATTGTCGTGCTCGTGAACCAATTCGAGCGTTGATTTGTAATCGACTTTGTCAAGCTGCAAGATGGCAATTCGTTTGCCAATAAATTGTTCAATCTCTGACAAAAGATCCTTTTCGTTTTCGCTACAAAAAGCGATGGCATCTCCTTTCTTTTTCCCTCTACCTGTACGTCCAACTCGGTGTACATAGTTTTCTGCAATATCAGGCATGTCATAATTGATTACGATCTCAACGTCCGGAATATCAATTCCCCTAGCACTTACGTCGGTAGCTATTAATAATCGAGTTTCGCCAGATCGGAATCTGTTTAATACTTCAAGACGATCTTGTTGCTCCTTCTCCCCATGTATTGTTTCTGATTCAATATTGGCACGAGCCATGGCTTTCATTACTCGTTCCGCACGAACTCTTGTCCGCACAAAGCATAGAATTTTTGCATCATCGTTTTCTTTGACTACACGTTCCAGGAAAAAACGTTTGTGATCCAATTCGACGAAAGTCACGGCATGATTCACATTTTTGGCCACCGGATCCTTTGGAGACAATTGAATTCTGATGGCATTGCTGACGAGTGAATAAGCCAATTTCTTAATCTTCGGATTGATCGTAGCTGAGAAAAATAAGGTTTGACGTTTCTTAGGCAGATGTCGTTGTAAATCTCTTATATCTTTAATGAAGCCAAGATCGAGCATGTGATCTGCTTCATCTAAAACGAGTACTTCTACTCGGTCAGTACGCAGGTATCCTTGACTGATGAGATCAAACATTC
>CALFBW010000232.1 GCA_937951415.1 uncultured Chitinophagales bacterium
ACTTCGCCAAGTTTGCTCTTCTTTTTGTGGAAAAGAGAACTTTCGTTTTCGAAGACATGAACTCGATAAAGAAGAATATATTCCACCAACAGTCAATCCGAGTTCATTGACTTGTTCTTCCAAATAAGTAAGTACCACTAAGTAGCCATTTTGAGAAGAGTATTCAAGCTGGTCTGCTATTTCGATAGCTATTATGGTATCATTTCTTACTTGAATTAAATTGTTTACGTAGCCCGGAATTTCTTCTGGGGAAAAATCAATTTCATAGAAACTTGCATGCTCAAAACAAGGCAGTTGATAGTTAAGGTTCAAGTTCAAGTCCACTTGAGGCCACTGATAAGAACAATTGGGAATGAATTCCCATTCAAATAGAATGGAGTTATTGTTAAGATTTTCATCATCAAATATAGTTTCTCCAGTGCTAGTAACTAAGTAGTTATCAATTCGAATTTCTAGGGTATGGAAGCCAAGTCCGAAGTCATCGGTATTGATCGTTTCTGTACGAACATTGGTCACAACATCTGGCCATGAGATGATCTCAGTTTCGAATGGATCTTCGACTTGATAGAGAAATACGCCATCAAGGTAAACGTTAATTTCAACCTCTTTTGCTTTAGCATCACCGTTGTTTTTTAGCAATAAATCCATGCTGTAAATGTAACTGACTTGTTTCCCCGGTTCTAGTAGTTCGGGATTTTGAGAAATTAGTTCAAGGTCTGAGGCGATCAGACTTCCGCAGAAGAGTAAATAGATGAAAGCGGTGAAAATGTTGGATCTTTTCATGGTTTAGAATTGATTTAGATATTGTTTACATATTGTGAAAATAAGCTCTAATGGTGCGAATTATTATGACAAAAATTTTCTTTTGTCGGAAAAGTCGGAGAGAAAAATTTTGCTAACTGGTTTGTAATTAATTAGTTGTGAGAGGTATTTGTTTTGAAGTTGATTTATTGTTTTTTCAGTAAAAGCGTTTCCCTAGGAAATCGAAATTCAGGATTAAAAACAAAGTCTTTATCAGAAAGACTCAATAAAAAGGCCACTAAGTCGGCCCGTTCATCCGCACTGATTTTTATTGAATCTTTTAATGATGGAGCTAGTGTTTTACTTGCGATTATACCTGTATTGTAATGTTTCAAAACTTTGTGCAGCGAGCTAAATCGACCGTCGTGCATGTACGGGTAAGAGAATTCTACATTGCGAAGGGTAGGGATTTTGAATTTGAATGCGTCCGTGGAATCTTTGGTGACGGTCATTCTACCCAAGTCGTTTAATGTGGTATCGATGGGTAAACCATTGTTGGCAAATTCGCCTGTGGTGAATAGTGGTTCTGTGTGGCAGGAGTTGCAATTTTGTAAGAATAGCCGATAGCCTCTTTTCTCGGAATCATTGAAAGTTTCCTCGCCTCGCTTAATGCGATCGTATTTTGAATTTGCCGAAATCAGGCCTAGCTGAAACTGAGCCAGTGCTTTCAATAAATGTTCTCCAGTAGCTGTACTATCTCCAAAGGCACTGAAGAATAATGGAGGATAAATAGTAGAGTTGTTTAATTTTTCGATAACCGTCTCTATTTTTTCGCCCATTTCTTTCGGGTGTTCGATGGGCGCTAAGGCTTGCATGTCTAAGTGATTCACCGCTCCATCCCACATGAAAGAATTGCTCCAAGCTAAATTTATTAGGGCTGGAGCATTTCGGGTACCTATGGCATCGTCAATGCCGTGACTTAGTTCATGATCAGTATGAGCGAATGCATTAAATACCGAATGACAAGTGGCACATGAAACTGTATTGTCACGAGAGAGAATCGGATCGTAGAATAGTGCTCGACCCAATTTTATTTTTTCATTATCAAGGGGGTTTTGGCTGAAATCGTAAACGGGTTTTGGGAAGTATTCCGGATACTCCAATTCATTTATGGAGCCTGAAAAAAAAGCGAAAGAAAAGAGGGCAAAGAAGACGATATAGTAAGTACGAATCTTCATTTATTAAGAGAATAAATTTTGGCTAATAAATGTGAGAGCTCAAATGCCTCTGCTGTAGGACTCATTACTTCGTAGGTTTCACTTAGCACAATTTGCTCTAGGAATTTAGATAGATCTATATAAACGATTAGCTCTCTTTTATTTCTTGAATCGCCTAGTGGAAGTGTGATTTCTTGAATGGGATAACAGGGCTTTTGGTAGCCACCAATGTGAAATTGAAATTGATTTTTTCTAGAAGGACATTGAAGGGATCTCCCTTCCAGTTTGAAATTAATGTAGCCACTTTGCCAAGTCCAATACATGCCTTTCGTAGGATCAAGATCACCACCCATGGCTCCTGAAACATTGGTGAGACTATCAATGCCTACAGAAAATTGAAGTTTGTTAAAAACAAGTTCTTGAGAGATGAGTAAATCAATAAATAAACTGCCCGGCTCGCTCGCATTTATTAAGTGAAAACTGTTGCGCTCTTCAAAGACTGGTATAGAGTCATTTAGCAGCTGAAACTGGCTAGCGTAGAAAAGGAATTTATCTATCACAATTTCGAGGGAGTCATTGCGAAGAGCTTGATCGCTTTCTAATAAATTGATCACTTTCTCGCCCATGGTTGGTACAAAGAAAATACGAAGGGTATCCTCTTGTGCCAGTATTTGAATACTGAAGCAAATCCCTGCTAGTATGATCAGTAAAAGCTTCATTTTATTCGATGAGTGATTGCTTGTAAAGGTATGCTTGTTAGACTGACTCCTGATAAATTTCCTTCGATATTTCTACTAAATAGTAGTGCTTGATTTTTATTGCTGCATCAAATTTCTAATTGATTCTACGCATTTATTACTTGAAATATTGAACAAACTTACCACTCAACATCTGATATTAACCATTCATCATTAAAAGAAATATATGGTGAAAAGGCATTTTAGTTTTGAGGTAGCAGGAGAAAGGAACCTGTCGTTAATTCTAAATTTTGTCTAACCAAAAAAAATATTCGTCATGACAAAGAACAATGATCAAAGTCAATTGCAAAACATCCTAGAGCAGTTTGATGGCAAAACGATTTCCGAAGTTGTAGCCCAGATTACAGAGGGGGCTTATTGTCAAAAGAAGGTATCTGATTTTGACGATCCTGGAAAGGAAGTGGAGGTAGGAAGCGAAAATCGCGTTGCCTTGGAAGACTTGAGTGCTCAAGAGCGAATTGTTGCCGAGTCCAATTTTTTGCCTTCAAGTTTCTTGCAAGAAGGCGCGATTTCACAGGGAGCAGTAGCTCGTGTTACCTTGAAAGAAAGCCACAGAGGTTTGCCTGCTGGTTCGGGTTGGGGCACTGGTTTTTTGATTTCGAATTCACTTTTGATGACGAACAACCACGTTATTCCCAGCAGAGAATTTGCGAAGAAAGTCAGTGCGCAGTTTAATTATCAAACGGATGTCAACGGAAACGCTTTACCAGTCGATGAGTTTAGACTTGATCCGGACAGTGTTTTCTATACCAACAGTGCCTTGGATTTTACCATCGTGCGCTTGAGTAAGAAATCACGCTTTATGCTGCGTCCAACAATTGGAGCGAGCTCCGAGTTTGCAGAGGCGCAAAGCGTAATGCAACAAGAAGCGATCCTCGGAGCTGAAGAGCGAATAATTGGTGATTTGAGCACTCGTCCGCTGCGCCCACTTCGCCCAGATTGGACCAAGTTTGTAAAAATTTTCCGAGTGGCTGGAGAGCGTTGGGGACACATTTCTTTGAAAAGTTCTTTGAATTACTCCGACGGTCAGAATGTCAATGTGATTCAGCATCCTCGTGGGCGTCGAAAAGAAGTGGCTTTGCAAAGCAATTTGTTGAGTAATGTTTACAGCAACCACATTCGTTACACTACGGATACAGAACCGGGCTCGTCGGGCTCACCAGTATTCAATAATTCATGGGACTTGATTGCCATTCACCACGCAGGCGGTGAGTTCCGAGATGGAGCTTGGAGATCCAACCAGGGTGTTCGAATGGATCGAATCATCGCAAACATTCGATCGCACTACAGCGGTAGTGCTACTGGAAATACCATTTTGAATGAAATAGGTATTTAAAATCTCAGCCCCCTTATTATCACGGCCGCTTTGAAGGAACTATTCTTCAGAGCGGCCATTTTTATTACAAACAATTAGTCCGTTGATCTTTATTAATTGCATGACTTTCTTGTGGTGATTTTTTCGCTGATTCCTTTTAAAATCATGCTGCCTCTCGGTGTTTCTGAGAATGCGTTTTAGTGCAAAGTGAGAACTAAAAGCGAATGTGAATTCTCTTTCTTACCTTCATGTTTATAGATACTTATTTTAGTATTCGATCAATTTATGGAAAAAAAAGAAAAAGGCTTGCCATAATTGACGAGCCTCTTAATAAATTAATTGATAGCTTTATTTATCCTGTTATTTTGGGAACGACAAATCGGAGTAAAATTCCAATGATTGCTCCTGTTATTGCTCCCGTAATGGTGTGATCCATAATGGCGTAGTTGGAAATTAGTGCAGAAAGTGCATATAAGATTGCACCGGCAATGGCTGCTGCTCCAATCGTTCCTCCTGTCCCTATTTTGGAAGCGACAAAACCAATAAGAGCTCCTAGTCCAGCGCCAAAAATTAGAAGATCCCAAGCTCCTCCCATGAGGAATTTTTGAAGTAGTCCGAATATTAGTCCTGCAATAGCACCCGCAATTAAATTAGGCATTTTAAGTTGATTTAGTTAGTGAGTAATCTTGGTTTTTCCCAGTGCTTCTTTAGTCACGATCTCGGCCTTTCCCGCGACCTCGTTCACGCTCTTCCCCTCTTTTTTTTCGGTGTTTTTCTTTTCTCTTGTGTTTGTGTTTGATTTTGCGCTCGAACCCTTCAGGAATCCAGCCTTTTTCTCTTCTCTTTTTTAGAATAGAATCAAACTTCTCAGCCATTTTTCGCTCACGTTTTTCATGTTTTTCAATGAGATTGTCCTGGATTTTTTCGTGCTTATCTCTTAAATCTGACAATATTTTGGCAAACTTTTCCTCCATTTTTTCATAACGCTCTTCGCTTTTTTCCCAGCGTTCTTCGAGTTCATCTTCGTCAAGATAGTCGTCATCGTCATCGTCTTCTCGATCACGGTATTTTTTCACCTTCCGCTCTACACGTTTGTCTTCTTCATAAACATAATCTTCGCGTTCTTCTTCTATCTCATCGTCATCTTCTTCGATGACCTCCTTTTCTTGCCCGCGTTTGAGCCATTTATCAAACAAACCCTTTCTTTTGGTTTCGTTCCTTTCTTTCGAAACAGGTTCATTGGTTTCTTTTGATGCTTCAGTATTGTCTGCTTCCTCTTCCTCGTCATCTCGACCGAAGACGCGATCAAACAAGCCTTTATTTTCTTCTTTCTGTAATTCCTCACCTACCTTTTCGATAGCTTCTTCGGCTTTACTGCGAAAGACATCAAATAGCCCTTTTTTCTTTTCTGTCATTTTATCAATAATTGGTATGTCTTAGTGCTTTGTTGGTTACCTGTCTTAATAAAAACAAGAGAACGACTAATGTACAAAAAAAATGCGGCCTCCAGAGGAGACCACATTTTGCTAAATACTTAGTTTTTATTCAGAATCACCGTTCCACCAAGCTCTCATTCTATCAAAAAGGGATTTTTGCTTAGTCGTTCGACTTGTCTTGTCTTCTCTACTTTCCACCTTTTCTCGGCTCGAACGATTTGTTTCAGCATTACCACTATCGCGTGAATCGCGTTCCTTCTTCACTTTGCTATCACCTGAGTCCCGCTCAGATTTAGACTTGCTGTCGCGTTCCTTCTTTACTTTGCTATCACGTGAGTCACGCTCTGATCTTGAGTCGTTGTCACGCGATTCACGCTCTGATCTTGAGCCGCGCTCTGAGCGAGAATCTCTTTGATTACTTTCCCGAGTTTCTTCTGAAGATCCGCTATCGCCGCTATCGCCGCTATCGCCACTATCGCCACTATCGCCACTATGACCAGTATGTCCTCTATTTCCTCTGCAGTCTTTTTCTAATTCTCGACGGCTTTCTTCGTAGCGCTTTCTCAATTCGCGCTTATCCTCTTCATAGCGTTTTCTTAATTTACGTAAATCTTCGTCGTATCTTTTTCTTGATTCTCGGAGTTGTTCGCTGAGTTTTTTTCCATCATAGCTATCTTCTATTTCATCTTTGTAGTCTTCATAATCCGCTCGTATTTCTGATTTATCACTTTCATAATTGGAATCGAACAATGCTTGATCTGATTCGTATTCAGAGATGAGAAAATCGATTTCTTCATCGCAATCTGATTGAGCGAAAGTGCCTACAGAGTAGGTGCATATAATACCCAGAAGTAATAATTTGAAAATTTTCATGGTAAGTACTTTTGTAAGTGTTTGGTTGTTGTCTTCTTCCTCTTTTTTGACTATTTTTTGTAGCTGAGGTTTATTTTATTAATCGAATTATTCCTGTCTTTTTGGAAGAGGAAAGCGTTAAAAAATAAATGCCTTTTGGAACAGATCGCATGTCTAAAGTAAAACTACCCCTGTGGGTATACACTTGACGTTCGAAGATGATTCGACCACTTTCATCGTATAAATTCATTGAAAATGTTCCGAGGTATTCCTTTCCTAGTTCAATGGTGCAATAATCCACGAAAGGGTTGGGATACACTTTCGCATTTATTTCAGTAAGATAATCGGATAAGCCAGTATTCTCGTCGATGATAATGTATCCTGATTTTATTTCTTCATTACTGCCTTGGCTATTTGCAGCCGTTAGGCTCACTTGAAAAGCACCAGGGTTTTCATAAATGACAGTAGGATTTTGCTGCTCTGATTGAGCTGGAACCGCCCCAGGGAATTCCCAATTCCATTGCGAAGGATTGTTGGTGCTCTGATCAAAAAAGGTGACAGTTAAAGGAGCGAAGCCTTGTTGAATGCTGGCATTGAAATCGGCTTCAGGCGCAATTTGAGCATCTTCCACAACGATATATCCTGTCTTCGTTTCAGAATCTGATCCTTCGGTATTACTTACTGTTAAAGTGACATTGTAAGTGCCTGGTTCGTTGTATAAAACAATGGGATTATTGGCATCTGTATTGACTTGTGTTCCACCAGGAAAAGACCAGGACCAACTATTGGGATCGTTTTGCGATTGGTCAAAGAAGCTGACCGTCAGCGGGGCAACACCAGCGGTAATGTTTGAACTAAAAGCTGCTACAGGAGCTAAGGTGGAACTGCTTACGTTTATATAGCCAGTCTTCGTTTCAAGATCAGAACCGAAAGCATTACTGGTGCTCAAACTAACCGTATAAGTGCCAGGTTCATTAAAGATGACCACCGGGTTTTGATTGGTAGCTGTTGAAGGGTTTCCACCTTCGAAGGACCAATTCCATGAAGTCGGATTGTTGGTGCTTTGGTCAAAGAAGTTAACAGTGAGTGGCACAGAGCCACTAGTAACATTTGCGGTAAAGTTGCTTAAGGGTGCTGTTCCTGCTTGGTTGACAGTTATGTAAGCCGTTTTCGTTGCGCTATCACTGCCAGCGTTATTGCTTACTGTTAAGCTTACGGAATATACGCCAGCTGCGTTAAAGGTAACTACGGGATTCACTTGGGAAGAAGTGCTAGGCGTTCCCCCTTCAAAAGACCAATTCCAACTGCTTGGACTATTGGAAGACTGATCGAAAAAGTTCACGGTCAAAGGTGCATTTCCTGAAGTGATATTGGAGGTAAAATTAGCAATCGGACTGACACTACCTGCTGTAACAGTAATGTATCCCATCTTGGTTTCAGTATCTGAACCTGCAGCATTGCTTACCGTTAAACTGACTTGATAAGTTCCAGGGGTTTGGTAATTCACTGTGGGGTTTGCCACCGAGGAACTACTAGGATTTCCGCCAGGAAAAGACCAATTCCAGCTCGTCGGGGTATTGGAAGATTGATCGAAAAAACTAACGACCAAAGGTGCAGTTCCTGAAGTGACATTGGAGTTAAAATCAGCTACTGGTGCTGTACCTCCTGCTGTAACGCTAATGTATCCCATCTTGGTTTCGGTATCCGAACCAGCAGCATTGCTTACCGTTAAACTTACCTGATAAGTTCCAGGAGTTTGGTAATTCACTGTGGGGTTTGCCACCGAGGAACTGCTAGGATTTCCGCCGGGGAAAGACCAATTCCAGCTTGTCGGGGTATTGGAAGATTGATCGAAAAAACTAACGGCCAAAGGTGCATTTCCTGAAGTGACATTGGAGTTAAAATCAGCTACTGGTGCTGTACCTCCTGCTGTAACGCTAATGTATCCCATCTTGGTTTCGGTATCCGAACCAGCAGCATTGCTTACCGTTAAACT
>CALFBW010000233.1 GCA_937951415.1 uncultured Chitinophagales bacterium
CAAAGTCCTGTAGGGACGGATTATTTCGGCGGGGGAGCGAATCCATCCTTGCCGTAAGGTTGGGGTATTTTTTTGATGGAGATCCTCATTTAAGGACCTAGAAAACAAGAGTCCCAGCGGGACGGAATATCTCAGCGATGGGTTTCAACCCATCGTGACCGTGAGGTTTACTTTTATTCGTTCATTTTACCTTTTTATTTCTTTGTTTCAACCCATCGTGACCGTGGAGCTAGCTTGTGCCCCTTAATTTTACGTTTCTATTTCTTTGTTTCAACCCATCGTGACCATGAGGGGTAGTTGTGTTCGTTCATTTTATGTTTCTATTTTCGGTGCTGACCATGAGGCTCAGTTGAGCTCGTTCATTCTACGTTTTTATCTTCAGTACTCTGATGGGTTTCCATCCATCGTGACCGTGAGGGTTCTCGGAATAGCTTGCTTTTACGTTTTTCTTGTCGTGGCTCCATCGTGGCTCATCAAGGGTAATCACCCCAAAACATACTCAATATTACCAACGGAGAAACACAGCGTTTCTCCATTTTTTTTGAGTACCAACTCTCCTGCTGTGTTCACACCTTCTATCAATGCACGTAAAGGCTGATTGAAACGGCCCTCCGCATCGGGCAATAGAAAGGACTGTATTTTATCTTTTTGAAATAAATGTGAGTGATAAATGCGATCAATGATACGCTCTTGCCCCGCCCGCAAGTTGAGGTAAACTTCCTCCAAACGACCATTTAGGCACAAACGCACATCCTCTAGATCGAAATTGACGGTCGGGCAAGCAATCTTTAAGCTCGTAGCTCTCGCAGCTTCAGGAGGGAAATCTTCTTGCAAGACATTGATGCCAATGCCGATGATGGATTCCGTAATCTTTGAACCGCCCCATTGGTTTTCAATCAAAATACCCGCAATCTTTTTTCCATTGACATAAATGTCGTTGGGCCACTTGATGTGGACCGCTAAATCGCTCAAATCTTCAATGGCTTGTGCAACGCCCACCGCAACGGCCTTCGAAAGATCAAAAATACGGGTAGAACGGAGAAAGCTCGGCTGCAATAAAATGCTTGTGGTGAGGTTCTTACCCGCCTCAACATGCCAAACCCTTCCCCTTTGTCCCTTACCTTTGTACTGGTGTTCCGCCACTATTTGAACTCCTTCCTCCAAACGTTCCCTTCGAGATAAGTCTCTTAAGAAAGTATTGGTGGAATCGACTTTGTCTAATTTATAGCAAACGATTCCTAGGATGCGTGCGTTATAGGAACTACGAGACAGAAGATTTAATTTTGAGGACGTTTGAACTAAAGGATTTACTTGAAGACGAATTTACAGCAAAACCAGGCACATATACAGAATCAACTTGCGAACCAATCAGGCAATTCTCTTGTTGATCTTATTGTAAACAGCATATTCGATAAAAAAGCACAGCGAGTCGTGAGAATGGATCTAAGTGATCTGACCGAAGCGATGTGTGATCATTTCATTATTTGCGAAGGAAACTCTACTACGCAAGTACAAGCCATCGCTGATAATGTGATGCACGAAGTGAAAAAACAAACCGGTGATTTGCCGCTAAGCTCAGAAGGCAAGCAAAACGCTGAGTGGATTTTGATCGATTATTTTGATGTTGTTGTTCACGTATTTTTAAAAGAAAAACGCGCGTTTTACCAGTTAGAAGACTTGTGGAGCGATGCAAAAATGCTCGCTTACGACGAGGAAGGAAATCTAATCGAGCAGTAAATAACGAGATGGCTGAAAATACCACCCCAAAGAAAGACAAGAAACCAGGGTTCAATTATTATTGGATTTATGGAATAGCACTAATGGCAATTGCTGCCATCAGTGTGCTCAATAGCATGGAACGCACCAACGAGATCGACCAAGAAACCTTCTTCGGTGAATTCGTTCCTACAAATCATGTTGAGAAGATTGAAGTAGTCAATGATAGAACGGTCAACGTTTATATCAAAGAGAAAATGCTCGATCAAGACCTGCACAAAGACCTTGAAAAGGGCCAAAGCCTACTCAAAGGAAAAGGGCCGCATTACCGATTTACACCCTTGGATCTAGAGGTGTTTGCAGAAAGAGTAGATGAGATTCAAAGAGGTTTACCCCCTGGCCAACGATTCACTACCAGTAATGTAACGAAAACTGAGTGGGGGGAAATTCTCTTTTCGTATGGATTCTTGATCCTCTTATTCATCCTTTTGTGGGTATTTATTATGCGCAGAATGGCCGGAGGAATGGGCGGTGGCGGAAGCCAGATTTTCAACATTGGAAAGTCAAAAGCTACCCTCTTCGATCGTGATACGAATGTGAATGTCACTTTTGATGATGTAGCGGGTTTGGAAGAAGCCAAAGAGGAAATCATGGAAATCGTAGATTTCCTGAAGAACCCAAATAAGTATACCAACCTAGGTGGTAAGATACCAAAGGGTGCCATATTAGTAGGCCCTCCCGGAACGGGTAAAACCTTGATTGCGAAAGCAATGGCTGGAGAAGCACGCGTGCCGTTTTTTAGTATTTCCGGTTCCGATTTCGTGGAGATGTTTGTGGGAGTTGGAGCATCGAGAGTGAGAGATTTATTTAAGCAAGCCCGTGAAAAAGCACCTTGTATCATCTTCATTGATGAGATTGATGCCATTGGACGCGCCCGTGGTAAATCCATGATGCAAGGTGGAAACGACGAACGTGAAAACACCCTCAACCAATTGTTGGTAGAGATGGATGGTTTTAGTAGTAAAAAAGGAATTATCATGGTCGCGGCGACCAACCGTCCAGATGTTTTGGACACAGCGCTTTTGCGTCCAGGACGTTTTGACCGTCAAATTGCCATTGACCGACCAGACCTTAAGGGCCGCGAAGCGATTTTTGAAGTACACTCAAAGGCCATAAAAATGGCAGACGGAGTGGACCTCGCAAAACTGTCGGCTCAGACTGCAGGATTCGTTGGTGCTGATATCGCAAACGTATGCAACGAAGCGGCATTGATCGCTGCAAGAAAAGGAAAGAAACAAGTAGAGTTTATCGACTTCCAAGATGCCATTGATCGAAACATCGGCGGCTTGGAAAGAAAGAATCGTATCATTTCTCCGGCAGAACGAGAAATTATTGCTTATCACGAAGCAGGTCATGCCATTTGTGGTTGGTACCTCGAACATGCCGATCCTTTATTGAAAGTGACCATCGTTCCCCGTGGTATTGCTGCGCTGGGATATGCACAGTACATCCCGAAGGAGCAATTCTTGTACAACAGCGATCAATTGGTTGATCAAATTTGTATGATGCTGGGCGGTCGTGTAGCGGAAGACATCATTTTTGAGAAAGTCTCTACAGGAGCGCAAAACGATTTGGAGCGCATTACAAAGATGGCTTACGGAATGGTTACGGTTTATGGTATGAGTGACAAGGTTGGAAACGTGAGTTTCAATGACACCAGCGGACAATATCAGTTCAAAAAGCCATACTCCGACGAGACTTCAAAGATCATTGATGAAGAAGTACGAGCCATTATTGATTCCTGCTATGAGCGTACGAAAGAACTCTTAACGGAGCGTCGCCATGAATTGGAAACAATAGCCGAAGAACTACTCGATAAGGAAATCTTGTTTAAGGTGGATCTCGAAAACTTGATCGGCCGCCGCCCGTCTGAAGAAATAGCAGAAGAGCGTGCAGCCCGAAATGGAGCTGGAAATGCAGAGCTATACCAGAAGTCGAAAAGCAAAAAAACGGCGGAGAATGTTAGCGATAAAGAGCCTGATGAGGATTGATTAGCAGACTTCAACTTATACCTTTACCTTTGTATATGTAAAGCGCCAGGTCTTCGGACCATTTTACATCAACAAAGCATGAAGGTTTGAACAATTCACAGTCTCGTAAAACGATTATTGAGGCCATCCGCGAAGGATTGCAAAAGAAGAGCACAATAGCTCCTTTCCCCGACCTGTCGACGGAAACGGTAGTAATACCCGTACCTCAGACCGATGACATTTCCATGTTGTTTGCAGAGAAATTTGCGGCATCGGGTGGTAATTTTGTTTACTGTGAAGACCAGAGTGATTTTTTCCGGCAGCTACAGGAAATGACTGCCTTTTACAAATGGGAATACATTCATTGCTGGGAGCCGTCCATTGCAGAACCGCTGATGAATAGTGGTCTGAAACAAATTCGCACTGGAAAGCGCCTGGATCTGGCGCATGCTTCTTTAAGTACTTGCGAGGCGCTTGTGGCCGATACGGGAAGCATTCTCTTTAGTTCCGCCAATAGTGATCAGCAAGAATTATTGATGGTTCCTCCTGTGCAAATTGTATTAGCAAGCTATTCTCAACTGGTATTGAACATGGAGGAGTTGATGGAATGCCTCGATGAGGTGTTTGAGAATGGCATGCCTTCGTATATGGAGTTGGTCAGCGGTCCCGCGAAAACCCGAGCCATTGAAATGCGCGAGCAATCTGGAGGAATGGCACCAAGGCAGATTCATCTGTTCTTCATAGACGATGCAACTTTAGTACCTTAGTCCTAGTTTTGTGCTCGAAATTATGGCGCGCTAATTCAACGCTTGAAGGATAAACAAAACATTTATTTTGCCTCCGATCTGCACTTAGGTATTCCCAATAGGGAAGCCAGTTTGCTGAGAGAACGAAAGTTTGTCGCCTGGCTGGAAAGCATCCGCCACGACGCGAAAGCAATTTACCTGCTAGGAGACATCTTCGACTTTTGGTTTGAGTATAAAAGCGTCATTCCTAGAGGCTATAGTCGGTTTTTTGGGAAGTTGATTGACTTGCGCGACGAAGGTTTACCCATTTACATCTTTACAGGAAATCACGATTTGTGGATGAAGGATTTCTTCGAAGAAGAATTTGGGATTCCTGTGTACCACGAACCGCAAGAGCGAGATTTTAACGGCAAACGCTTTTTTTTGGCGCATGGCGATGGTTTAGGACCTGGAGATCACGGCTACAAGCTGATGAAAAAAGTGTTTACCAACCCTTTTTGCCAATGGGCATTCCGACAAATTCATCCCAATTTGGCTTTTCGAACCGCTTTGTTCTTTTCCCGTCGCAGTAGAGTGGCTCAAGAAGGAAATGAAGAGGTATTTTTGGGACTCGAAAAAGAGTGGCTCTGTCAATTTGCTTTGGAAACGCTGAAAGAAAAGCATTTCGATTATTTTGTTTTCGGACATCGTCACACACCGATAAACGTTGCGCTTAATGAGCAGTCTAAATACTGTAACTTAGGCGACTGGATAAAGCACTATTCTTATGCAAAATTCGACGGCGAAAGCCTCCATCTTCATTATTTTGAGCCTTAGCTTGGCTCTTTTAGGAATGTTCACCATGGCCTTTGCGCCAACGATGAAATTCGAACTCCTGCACATTATCGAAGTGGATGCTGCGTACATGACCGGCGACAAATTGCGATCGGCATATACCATCAATGGAGCGGGACAA
The DNA here is from genome assembly GCA_937951415.1 of uncultured Chitinophagales bacterium. Lineage (GTDB taxonomy): Bacteria > Bacteroidota > Bacteroidia > Chitinophagales > UBA2359 > CALFBW01. The sequence goes on from CALFBW010000233.1 coordinate 5,448, forward strand.
GTGGAGAAGTACGACACTTCTGGTACGCTCGTGGCTCGCTACGCCGAACAGCGCTACGGCCAACCCACTTTTATTGACGCGACTTCTCCTTTCAATACCCTTGCCTTTTATCCTGAGTTCTCGACGGTTGTGGCATTAGACAATAAACTGAATGCACGTACTCTATTTCGATTCCCAAGTATTGGGGTAAATGAAGTAACAGCCGTTTGTTTGTCGCACGATAATTACGTTTGGTTTTGGGATGCTGATGAATCGAAAGTGAAAAAGATCAACACCCAATACGAAGTCATTCACGAAAGTGTAGAGATAGATCTTTTGCTAGGAACAGAAGTACGACCCACTTTCTTGATTGAGCGCGACGGCTTTTTATTTGCCAATGACCCTGAAGTAGGAATTATATTATTTGACCTTTATGGAAACTATTACAATTCATTTGCGGTGGCAGGTTTGGAAGAGTTTCAGGTAATAAATAAAAATTTGGTTTTTCTACAAGATGGCGAGTTAACCATTTATGATTACATCGTTAATGACGCCCGCCAACTACCATTGCCCAACAATGGAAAAGATGTTCTGCGTGTACATTTAGAAAAAGACCGTTTATTTATTTTAACGGAAAAAGAACTGCGTATTTACGCTTCTAAATAGAGGATTGATGTAAAAGCTGAGTCGCAGTTTTTGTCCTGTTATAAAAGAAGCGACTAGAACTTTAGAGTGGGGAACCCTTTCTGTACCGGGCATTTATTTGAGAGCACAACTTGAAATTTGCAATACACTTTTATGGACAGTATAAGGTTGATTTTCATTGAAGCAGTTTTCCTGTTAGTAGCTCAACTGTATGCACAAGATAACTTTTTTAAACCCGTACAAGTGGGTGGCTTGGGTGAGAATGCCCTAAATATTATATCGGTTTCTAATGAGCGCTTTCTTATCAGTGGTCAAGCATTAGTGCCAATTGGCGATATTAATCAAGCCGCCTTTTTTGCGCAG
>CALFBW010000234.1 GCA_937951415.1 uncultured Chitinophagales bacterium
AAGTGTCTGAAATTGAACTGGTTCCCGACGACAAAGCTTTTTTCAGAAATACGAGGGAGAAAACGCAGACACAGCAGGGCTTTGGCGAGGTTTTCTAACGAAGTAGTTTTGAAAATATTAATCAAATCGGACAGTTATATACTTTGCATCCCTTAGTACGATGAATAGCCAGCATCAGCTGGCTATTTGTTTTTCGTCAAACCCCCTTATCTTAGCTAGGTATGAGAAAGGTATTGCTGGTAGGGCTGTTTTTAATCGGGCTGATTTTGTCGGCGCAATCAACCATTTACATAGCTACTGATAATGGTACCATTTACGAAGTCGACCCCGTAAATTGCACAAGTACTTCTTTAGGAACCATCAATGTAACAGGCGCAATACTGTCGGGCTTCTCTTTTTACGACATCGCTATCAATCCACTAACGGAAGAAATGTATGGAGTAGACGATGTAGGAAATTTGGTGCTAATTGATTACGAAAACGGTACTGGAACAGTCATCGGTTCGAACTCTCCACCCACTCTAAATGGATTAGGCTTGAACGCACTTACCTTTGATGAAAATGGTGTGCTTTACGCAGCAGCAGGTATAAATGACTTTTTATATACTATTGATTTAACTACTGGATTTTCCGATGCCGTGGGAAGTATGGGAACGGGATTAACCAGCTCTGGTGATCTTACTTTTTTCGAAGGACAATTGTATTTAACCACTTCTAGTCAAAACTTCGGTCAAAATAGTTTGATTTTGGTGCATCCGGTAAATCCAGCTAGCTCACAAGTGATCGGAGATTTCAACGGTTTGACCAATATTTTCGGAATTACCTCAGCTATTGCGCTAGATAATTGTAGCTCTACGCTTTTTGCCTTTCAAGTCAATAATATTTACTTTGCTGATGCAAATAATTTATTGAATACGACTTTGCAATGCTCGGGAATTGTTCCCGGTTCAATTTATGGAGCAGCCTCTGTTACGGAGACCTTAGAAGAAATTAACTGCGACGACAACGACTGCAATACCGATGATTCATTTGATGTGGCTACTTGCGAATGTGAGCATACTCCCATTGTTATTCCCGATTGCAACGACAATGATTGCAGTACAGAAGATGTCTACGTTCCAGCAGATTGCTCGTGCTTGAATACGCTTATTTTAGATCCAGGATGTGATGATGGAGATACTTGTAATGGCCTTGAAACTTGGGATGGTTGTGACTGTCAGCCGGGAATCCCAGATGTTTGCGCAAATGCTGTGATGGTTTCTTGCGACGATCTCAACCCTTGTACGATCAGTGATTCCATGCGTGTTGATGTTTGTGACGCTTCGCTGGAGTGTATACCATGTGTAGGTACGCTGATCGATTGTTCTAATGGAAGTACCTCCATTCAGGCATGTGATGATGGAAATGCCCTCACAGAAAACGACATGGAAACCGTGCTCGATTGCAATGGTACAGTTTGTATTCCGTGCGAAGGAACACCACTCGATTGTGCTACAGGAACCATTGTTCCTCAAGACTGCGACGATGGAGATCCTTGTACTGTCGGCGATGAAGAAATGGTCATACTAGGCCAAGATATTGTCTGTGAGCCTTGTGCAGGAATTCTAGTTACTTGTGATGCTGGAGCTACGATTGCGCAGACCTGCGATGATGGAAATGCGGAAACTGTGGAGGACATTGAATATGTTCTTGCCTGCGATAGTTCGATCTGTGTTCCCTGTGTAGGAATTGTTCCTGAAGTGATTAACGAACTCTATTACCCATCAGCATTTTCACCCAATGGGGATGGAGTAAATGAGACCTTCGTAGTGCGATCTACACAAGAGATAGCCGAATTTGAATTGCAGATTTTTAACCGTTGGGGCGAATTGGTCTTTTCTTCTACCGACATAGATTTTAGCTGGAACGGAACAACACTAACAGGTGATCAAGCTCCTTTGGGTGTTTACGTCTTCCAACTAAGAGCCTCGTTTGAGAATGGGGCTGAGTGGCCTTGGAAAGGGGACAATGTAACTTTGGTACGCTAGGAGCAGGTTTCGTACAGTTCAGGGTATGCCCTGAACGCCCGGAGGATCACTACACCCTTACCCCCGCTTGTCGAAGTTTACAATTTTAGCATCTAGCTCCCCAATCTCACCACGACGCAAAGCCCGTTTGGTTTCCAAGTAGCGAGCCATTTGTTCTCGGCGGTCCATTTCGAAGACCTTGTTGTCTTCATCAGGTAAATCTTGACTAACACACATACTCGTAGGAACATACACCTTCTTAGCAGCAGCTATGATTGCCAAGGCTTCCGCATCTTCTTCATAAACTTCTCGCAGTTCGTCATCTTTCATGGGCGTAGAGCGCGTGACAATCTCACGTAACTCTTCCAGCTCATTACGCCTTAAGCGACGATGATCCCTCAGATCAATCCATTTATCGTACATCAAATAAACAATGATAGACAATGAAAAGATTAAGGACAGCTGTAATATGAAATACAATCCAGTCATAGGGTATTATTCCTTCCTACTTAGTTTGACTATTGCTAGTACAAAAACGTTGCCTCTTCTTAGTAAAAAGAACAGATTTTTTTTATCTGCTTTTCACTCAAGATACTGGCTTTTAGTTAAATATCGCGTAAATCGCTGCAAGAATGCCGCAAATCAAAAGGGATGCAATGTTAAAAGTTGCACTCGTTTTAAACAAGCCTGAAGCGTGCTCATAACCCTTAGGATCCTTCCCGCTGTTCGTCATCAATGAAATACCTATCATGATTGCTGATAATACGAGAAAGCAAATACCCATTCGATCAATAAATGGAATGGTAGGTGCACCGAACTTCAAAGCCACAGAAAGCGGAATGGAGATCGCCACAACGGCCATTGCTGCGGTAGAGCTAGCTTTTTTCCAAAATAAACCGAATAAGAAAATAACCACTACACCCGGACTTATAAATCCTGTATACTCTTGGATAAACTGAAAAGCTTCTCCAACCGACTTTAAAAAGGGTGCTACCGCGATACCGATCAGTAAAGAGGCAGCTGCTGTGATTTTCCCAACTTTGACCAACTTTGATTGACTCGCTTCCTCTTCAATGTGTCTTTTGTAAATATCCAAAGTGAAAATTGTAGAGATACTGTTTACAATTGAACTCACAGAAGAACCTATAGCAGCGACTAAGGCGGCAAAAGCGATTCCCTTAAAGCCTGTCGTAACGTAGTTACCCAAAACCCAACCGTAAGCCTTGTCTGGGCTTTCTTTAAAAGCAGCAGTTAAAATAGGATCGTTAAGATCTGCAATGAGAACGAAAGCGGCAATTCCCGGAATTACCACAATGAGCGGCAGTAATATTTTCATGAAAGCGGCAAAAGCAATTCCTTTCTGTGCTTCTCCGATGCTCTTTGATGCCAAAGCTCGTTGAATAATGTACTGGTTATTTCCCCAATAGTAAATATTAGCAATCCACATTCCTCCAAAAATGACCGACCAGCCCGGTAAGTCCATATAGGAGCTGTGTCCTTGGTCGATAATCATTTCAAACTTCTCAGGAGCACGATCATATAAGATATTCATTCCGGCCATAAATCCTGCTCCGTCACTTAAGGCATTTAGTACTAAATAAGAAGTCAATAATCCACCCAACATCAATACAACCACTTGTATCACGTCGGTCCAAACCACTGTTCTCAAACCACCAAAAATGGAGAAAGTCGCAGAATACAAAGCCAAGGCTACGATACCAGCGAAGTAAGGAACCCCTAAGACGCCTTCCATAGACAGAGCTCCTAGGTGCAATACGGTAGTAATGTTTACAAAAACAAAAAGCAACAACCAAAAAACAGCCATTCCGCTTCGAACAAAACCATTAAATCGATCCTCAAGAAACTGTGGCATGGTGAAGATGCCTCTGTCAATAAATACAGGAATAAAAAACTTGGCTACTAGGAGCAAAGTGGCGGCGGCCATCAACTCGTAGGTGGCAATCGCCATTCCTACCACATAGCCCGATCCAGACATGCCAATGAACTGCTCTGCCGAAATGTTAGAAGCAATCAAAGATCCGCCTACCGCCCACCAAGGCAAGGCTTTACTCGCTAAGAAGTAGTCGGTGGAATTTTCGTCCTTCTTTTTATTGCGAAAAGAGAGAAAGATGCCGATGCCTACCATAAAGATGAGGTAGCCAAAAAACAGCACTAAATCTAATGTACCGAAAGAGCCCATAGGATGAATATTGGTTGGTTGATTCCTTTAATTTAGGAAATACTTCCATTCGAAAGAAGGCTTTCTAGACACTACCGCTTTATATTTTGGTATTTTTTACCAAAAGCCCCTAAAGCATTGGGACTCTGACTAAAACCGTTTAAGATTTTTTATTTTCTAGCGTCTTTTGTAAAACAGCAATTTGTTCCTGCAATCCATCAATTTTCTCTTCCAAGGCATTGTTGTTGTCCATGGTCATTTCGTCTACAAAGACTGCATTGGCCAAAGACATCCCGAAAATTCCCCCTATTAATACCACCATTACAAAGTAAAAACGTGCCAAGCCAGCAGTCAAATCACTTTCACTTCGTTCTGCAATCACAGCAGGAATTTCGTTCCAACCTTCAACGGTGAACATTTGAAAAATAGAGTAGGAGGAAATTAATGGATCTCGAAAGAATTCAGGAGCAATATGACCAAAGAAGTGGCAAGTGCTGAGTGCCAAAATGAAGTTTAAGAACAATAGCATTACCAAAACCAGCACCGAAGCCCGAAGAGCCCGTGCTAAGCCTGCCAATATCATTTCCATGTGCGGAATGAATGTCATTAAGCGGGTGAGACGGAAAAAGCGAATCAATCGTAAAATCTTTAAGACGCTGGTATTGGGAACGGGCAAGAATAAAGACAGTAAGGTGGGAATACTGCACAGAACAATAACAAAATCTATTTTATTCCAACTGCTTTTCCAATATCCACGAAAGCCATAGTGAGAAATCTTTACAATGGCTTCTATAGCGAACAAGACAATAAATGCGTAGTCGAGGAAGTGCAAACTTGCATCATTACTCAAAGAAGGAAAATACAAGAGAGAAATAACGATGGCACTCAAGAGTACCGCTATAAGCATCGCCTTCTCGCTTAAAAAGAATTTCTTCATCACCGATCTGTTATTCCATTGCTAAAGTAGCTTTCTCGAGAGAATTACTCATTCTTATTTAGGAAAATGAACATTCTCTTAAACTCTCCGTTTCTTCTAGGCGAGCAGAATTATACACGAAGAAGAGTTTATGAAAGATAGTATCGGACCCAATGGAAGTGCACAGCCAATTCTAAATGGTAATGGACATGTACACAGTGCAACATGTAATCACAATAAAAGCCATTCGAATTCTAACAGAATCGATGATATAGGAGACATGCATGTAGCCACTAGTTGGGATACTCCTCTGCGTCCAGATGCCTTTGATTTATCCGATCAAGAAAAGATTGAGCAAATAACAGCACATTTCCGCGAAATCATGAACATCATGGGCTTGGACCTGACCGATGATAGCCTTTCAGGAACCCCTCGACGAGTGGCCAAAATGTACATCAACGAAATCTACAGCGGACTCAATCCTGCAAATAAGCCAGCCATTCGTCTTTTCGAAAATCCCTACGATTATCATGAGATGCTCATTGAAAAGGACATTACCTTCTATTCCACTTGCGAGCACCATTTTGTGCCTATTTATGGGAAAGCACATGTAGCTTACATCCCCAATGGGAAAGTGGTAGGTTTATCGAAAATCAACCGTTTGGTGCAGCATTTCGCCCGTCGCCCTCAAGTACAGGAACGACTCAATGTGCAAATAGCCCGAGAATTGAGTCGAGCATTGGATACTCCCGATGTAGCCGTGATCATCGACGCCGATCACATGTGCGTAGCCAGCCGTGGAGTAAAAGACACTAACAGCCGTACCATTACTTCGCAGTTTTTGGGCGCCTTCCAAGACGAAGCCAACAAGTCCCAATTCCTCAACTTCATCCGCTAGGAGCCAGCGTGCCGTCGCGACGACACGGGCGCAAGTCCGCAAGTCCGCAAGTCCGCAAGTCCGCATGGGCGAATCGCATTCGCCCTACCTACACACGCCCCGCATTCTCCTCAAGCACCCTATCTTCACCACATGAAAAAAACGGAAGAAAAAAGCTTCCAAGAGCAGCTCGCTTTTTTCGAAGCCCACTTAGCAGAAATCGACTTCAACAAAGCCCCCTTGGGGCTCTATGAACCCGTTACCTACGCTATGTCGGCAGGAGGGAAACGCATTCGACCTTCCTTGGTCTTAATGGCAGCCGATTTGTTCGGTGGTTCACCAAAGGCAGCTTTGCCCGCAGCATTAGCCGTGGAGGTTTTTCACAACTTTACTCTGCTGCACGACGATGTAATGGATGAAGCACCCTTGCGAAGAGGCAAGCCAACCGTGCACCACAAATACGATGTAAACACCGCCATCCTTTCGGGCGACATGATGCAAATCATTGCCTATAAATGTTTGGAGCAGCTCGACGATGACATTATTCCCGAAGCCCTACGTTGCTTTTCGCGTGTGGCCGAAGAAGTCTGTCAAGGACAACAACACGACATGGATTTCGAAACGCGGGAGGATGTAAAAGTGGAGGAATACATGCTCATGATCGAGCAAAAAACCGCAGCTCTTCTTGGAGGTTCTCTACGACTAGGAGCCATTGTTTCAAAAGCCGAGAAAAGCCAAGCAGATTTAATTGAAAAATTCGGTAGAGAAATCGGCATCAGCTTCCAATTACTCGACGATTATTTGGATTGTTTTGGTGATCCTAAAACCTTCGGAAAACAAGTAGGAGGTGATATCATAGCCAATAAGAAAACCTTTTTGTATTTAACTGCTCTGCAAAAAAGTGGGAAGGATCAGAGAAAATCCTTAGAACACTTATTTAGTATCTCTCCAATTGACCCTTCAGATAAAATTAACACCGTAAAAA
>CALFBW010000235.1 GCA_937951415.1 uncultured Chitinophagales bacterium
CTAAGACGGAGAAGTATACAGCACTTAAATCCCAAGGTCGACATGAGGTGATTTGCTTACTCATAGAATTTGATTTTGAAAAATTAGATAATGAAGTGATCAAGGACATTATCGACCAATTAAGGAAGAGAGGGATTCCTCATTGGAAGGTTGATAAAATTAATGCTGACCTATAAGCCTGAAAAGTGTTTTGTACTAAAGCTTGGCACTAGCAAGATGGATTTTGCACTTTAAAATGGAGAAATCCTTTACATTGAAACACATTGACAAATGCTACATTCCCAAAAAGTGAACGACTGAGCAAACGCGATTTGCTCAGAAATGTCTTCACAGAAGGCAGGGGGAGAACCTATGCTCCGATTCGAGTGATTTATCGATTCAACGAAGATGAGACCGTGGGTGCTTTGCAGGTTTGTACATCGGTTCCTAAGCGAATTTATGCCAAAGCCACCGACAGAAATCGACTAAAGCGACAGTTAAGAGAAGCGTACCGATTGCGAAAGGGAACATTGAAGTCGAAGCTCGAAGAAAAACAGCGGAAGATGTCTGTGGTACTTATCTTTATTGGCAAGGAGGCTGTGTCTTTTCAAGCCTTACAAAAGCAAATGGATCGCGCACTGAATTGGTTAGAAGGGAAAATTGAATAGTAAGAGAGGAACTTTTAATTTTTTATTTTCGTTAATATAGAAGCATGGGCATACCGAAGCAAACAACGTATCACGAATTAGCAAATTACTTCGTAAGCTTATCTAATGAAACTGGAAATTTGATAAGTAATTTGAAGTTGCAAAAGTTGCTTTATTATTCGCAGGCTTGGCACTTGGCATATTTTGGGGAGAGATTAATCGAAGGAGATTTTCAAGCTTGGGTTCATGGCCCTGTTCTGCCAGAGGCCTATAGAAAATTTAGAAGTTTTTCTTGGAAGCCCATAATTGATGAATCCCAAAACCAGGATTATATTGATCATTTTTGTTCTCAAGTTGTTGAAAAAACGCAATGTGAACTACTAAATGATGTAGTGGAAGAATATTTTGGTCTGACTGCTTATGAATTGGAAAAACTTACCCATTCTGAAGATCCTTGGATAAAGGCTAGAGGAGACCTTTCGGCTGATGTTCCTTCGGAGAATATTATTTGTGATAGCTCAATGATTGAGTATTATCAGCAATTTGTTGTTCGTGACTAAAAAATTTCGGAAGCCCAAGCATCGAAAAGAATCGCAAATAAGTAAAGCCAAGGCTGCTATACGTACCGATTTTGATCCGTTGATCAGCTTTTCATTTAAGTATTATCAAGTCGGTACAGACAAATTTGACCCTGTCCAAGCAAAACAAGGATACACGACAATCTTGATCAATCGGCTACGGGAGCTGTCTCGTATGAAAATACAAGAATTTTATTCGAGTAGAAGCAGGTCGCTGCCTTCGCATCCTATTGATTGGAATGATACTTCAGAAAAATCTTTTGGAATCCCAGAAGAGGAAAAAATCGTAAGCGTACCTTACCAATTTGAATTGAGTGTAAATGAACATGGGCGTGTTCATGGTTTTATCATTGGTTCGGTTTTTTACATTCGTTGGTTGGATCCAAAACATAATTTGTACTCGTGAAAAGCCAGAGCAAGTTTGTAGCTATTCTTCTTAAACTTCCACAGCAAATATTGTTGGCCTTAGTGCGCTTTTATCGAAGCTACATTTCACCGCTCACACCACCTTCTTGCCGCTATTATCCGACTTGCTCGCAATACGGAATTGAGGCTTTGCAAAAGCACGGAGCCCTCAAAGGCAGCTGGTTGACCTTGAAAAGGGTGCTTTCTTGTCACCCTTGGGGAGGCCATGGACATGATCCCGTTCCTTAAATTTTGTCAAATTCTGAACCTTTACGGATTTTTAGCGTCCAAATTTCGAGCTTCGTCCCTAGAAGACGGACTTCTTTTGCTGCTTAATAAATGGCGCACATTATTTGCACACAATTCCCGTTATATTAAGGGTAAGCCGAAAGGTCTTACTTTGGGTTTTTAAAAGTGCCATTCTAAGAATAAACTATGTTTCGAAAGACTAAAGGACTCTTACTGGTTGCGCTCATTACCATTGCCGCTACAGGTTACGGCTTTGCGAAGAGCGATATGTTCGAGGTGACAAAGAACTTGGATCTGTTCATTAGCATGATCAAAGAGTTGAATGCCTTGTACGTAGATGACATCGACTCGGACAAGTTGGTGAAAGAGGGTGTAGATGCGATGTTGAGTTCATTGGATCCATACACGACCTACTATCCTGCCGAAGATATTGAAGGATATACGATGCAGGTTTCTGGAAAGTACGGAGGCATTGGAGCGATCATTCGAATCATTGACGACTACGTGGTGGTAGCTGAACCGTACGACGGTTTTCCGGCCTACAAAGCTGGTCTTGTTGCAGGTGATCGAATCGTAGAAGTCGAAGGCGTTTCGGTAAAAGGTGCCAGCACGGAAGATGTTAGTAAACTCTTGCGTGGTGAACCTGGAACGAAAGTGCGGGTAACGATTGAAAAACCAAGTACCGAAGAGCGTTTGCCCGTGACCATCACCCGCGAGGAGATTAAGATCGACGCGGTGCCTTTTTATGGAATGATCAATGAAAATGTGGGCTATGTGCGTTTGACCAACTTTACCAACGACTGCAGTAGAGATGTGCGGAATGCCTTGAATGAGTTGAAGTCGAATAATGATGTACAAGGAATGGTTTTGGACTTGCGTTCAAACCCAGGAGGTCTTTTGCAGGAAGCGGTGAAAGTTTGTAATGTATTCCTTCCTCCAGCCAAGAAAATTGTAAGTACTCGCGGTCGTTATTACCAGCACGAAAAAGTATTCAAAACGGAAGAGCCAGCAGTAGATGGATCAGTGCCTTTGGTGGTTTTGGTCAATCACAATTCTGCCTCTGCTTCGGAGATTGTTTCGGGAGTGATGCAAGATTACGACCGAGCAGTCATCATTGGGGAAACTACTTTCGGAAAGGGTTTGGTGCAAACTACTATGGATTTGGATTACAATTCGAAATTGAAAATGACTACCTCTAAATATTTCTTGCCAAGTGGGCGTTGCATTCAAGCCATTGATTACTCTGGGCGTTACCAAGACGGCGCGGAGAAAGTACCCGACTCGTTGCGTACTGCCTTCAAAACGACGGGTGGACGTGCAGTTTATGATGCAGGCGGTGTAGATCCGGATATTGAAGTGGAATTGGAAGAGTTGAGCTTAGTAACGGGCAACCTATACAATCAGCAGCTTTTCTTTCAGTACGCTAATCAGTACCACGAAAGCAAGCCGAGCATTGAATCAGCGAAGACTTTCCAAGTGAGTGATCAGGATTACAATGAATTTGTAGGCTGGCTAGGAAAGCAGGAATTTAACTACACTTCCGAAAGTGAGAAGCTCTTGGAAGACCTTAAGGAAACGGCAGAAGCTGAGGAGATTTTGAATGAAATCGGAAGCGAAATCACTGCCTTAGAAGGGAATTTGAGTAAAGACAAATTGAAAGACTTGGAACGTTTCCAATCACAGATCAGAGAATCCTTAGAGTCTGAGATTGTAACACGGTACTATTTCCAAAAGGGAAGATTAGAGAACGGTCTCAAGAATGATCCTTACATCGATCAAGCAATAAATACCCTTTCAAATTTGTCGGAGTACAAGCGCATTTTGACGAAATAGTTGTTGCGATCTGAATTAAGTATTCCCTTTTATTTATTAGTAATAAAGAAAACACCTCTATGAGGAATTTACATAAATCATCATTCTTGTGGACTGGCTTATTGATAGTAGCCATGGGAACAATGGCATTTCATTCTAGTAATCTTTTCACCATTACCCGAAACATTGACTTGTATTCGGAAATGTATCGGGTATTAAATGAGTCGTATGTGGATGAAGTAGAGGCTGCCCAGCTGATGCGCACAGGTGTGGATGCGATGTTGAAAAATCTAGATCCTTACACCAACTACATCACAGAGGCACAAATAGAGGGTTACAAGCTCGACCGTTTTGCTGCAGGTGGAGATATTGGCGTTGAAGTGCAGGCCCAAAAAGGAGAAATCTTCGTGAGCAAAGTTATGGAAGGTCTGTCAGCGGAAAAGTCGGGAATAAAGCCGGGCGATCGACTTCTTAGTATAGATGGAAAGGATACGAAAGGCCGAACGGCAGCAGAGGTGACTTTGTTTTTGACAGGACAGCCCCAAACCCATGTAGAAGTAGAAGTGGAAAGTTTCTCTAGCAAAGAAAAGCAAGTGTTGGTCTTGGAACGTCAGGCGGTGAAACCGAAGAATGTCACCTTCTCGAAAATGCTGAATGATACGGTAGGTTATGTACGTTTGAGTCGTTTCGAAGCCAACTGTGGTGCTTACGTAAAGACAGCGATCATGAACCTGCAAGAAGAAAATGAGGGTATGGAATACTTGGTTTTTGATTTGCGAGGAAACCCAGGAGGGCTTTTGAATGAAGCCATCATGGTGTCGAACATCTTCGTTGATAAGGGTGAATTGGTTTGTAGTACTAAAGGAAAAACCGCAGATTGGGACAAAGATTACAAAGCACCGGTAGACCCATTGAGTACGGATTTGCCTTTGGCTGTTTTAATAAATGGTAGTTCGGCTTCGGCATCGGAGATCGTTAGTGGTGTTGTTCAAGACTTGGATCGTGGTGTGGTGATTGGAGAGCGTAGCTATGGGAAAGGTCTGGTACAACAGACCCGTGATATCGGCTTCAACTCGAAGTTGAAACTCACCGTGGCGAAGTATTACATCCCAAGTGGGCGCTGCATTCAAGCCGTAGACTATTATGGTGAGTACACAGATGCGGGTGCGAAGACGATTCCCGATTCCCTGAAAAATGAATTCCGTACTAGAAACGGAAGATTGGTCTATGACAATTCTGGAGTAGCTCCAGACCTTGAGATTAGCTCAGAAACAGAAAATTTCTTAGTTGATGGATTGCTGAAGAATCGGGCAATTTTTGATTTTGCTTCTATCTATCAGTCTAAGAGAGACAGTATTGAAGCTCCCATTGAGTTTGCAATAGACGATCAGGATTTTGAAGATTTCTTGGCCTTCGTGGAGGCCGGTGATTATCATGTGGCGAGTAAAACGGAACAAGTGATCAAGCGTTTGGAAGCAAGTGTTGAACGAGAGTCTTATAGCGCTTCTGTAAAAGAGCAGATTGAAGGCTTGAAAACTCGTATGTCGAATTTGCAGAAGGATGATTTACAAGCCGCTAAAGCTGAAATCATGCGCCTGATTCGTTTGGAGATCATTGAGCGTTTTCATTATGAGAACGGGCGTATCGAGGCTTCTTTAAATCAAGATCCGTACATTTTGACTGCGCTAGACGTGTTTTCTGATCCTTCGAGAATGCGGGAAATATTAGGTAGTACTAAGTAGTTCGTTAAAAAGTCTGTAAGCCTTTAAGTAAGTTGGTATTCTATTTGCAATAGGTAAGTAGATTTCCCCTTCCCCTTTCGGCTTTGTAGAGCCATAATTTTATAGATAAGCCAGCAGCCTTTATCTTTAATACTATGTATAAAAGCATTAGTACCATTATTCTTTTGTTCTGTGGTCTCAGCCTTACTGCGCAAGACTGGAACCGAACGAATTGTGCCAATCATATTGAGTATTTAGCCTCGGACGATCTAGAAGGTCGGGAGACTGGAAAAGAAGGTTGTCGAAAAGCAGCCGATTATATAGCTGGAGAGTTTAAAGCCTTAGGGTTGACGGCTGCAGGAACCAATGGTTTTTTCCAGGCCTTTGAGTTTGTGGATGGAAAGCAGATAGGAGGCGGATCACATCTTGATATTGGAGAATCGTCTTTTGAGTTTGGTGCAGATCTTCAAGCCCTTGCCATGTCTGGTTCAGGAAAGATTAGAGGAGAATTAGTTGACTGTGGCTACGGGATTTCTGCAAAGGAAATTGATTACGATGATTTAGCTAATAAAACAGTTCCAGAAGGTTCAATTTTACTGGTGCAGTTGGGTGCACCAGAGGCTTGGAGTCCGCATTCAAAGTATTACCCATATGCAGGTATCAGAGAGAAACTGAATAAGTTGGAAAAGCTGAAGCCTTCAGCAGTGATCTTTTGGGGTGAGGATCAGGGACTTGAATTACCGTCCTTCGATTTATCTGTAGATGTGACTTCCTTGAGCATTCCCGTCTTATATATGCTAAGCCATTGTTATAAGGGAGAGCCTCATTTTGAGAAAGAAACGGCAGATGGTCATTTATTTCTAGAGAAAATCAAGCTTGTAACACGTAATGTGGCAGCTTTAATCGACAATAAGTCTGATAAGACAGTGGTGATTGGAGCACATTACGATCATTTAGGATATGGTGCGCATGGTTCTTTGCATACTGGTAAACCAGAAATACACAATGGTGCAGACGATAATGCTAGTGGTGTAGCATTAATGTTAGAATTAGCGCAGCATTTAAGCAAACGAACAGATTTAGAAAGTAATTACCTGTTCTTGGCATTTTCAGGAGAGGAAAAGGGCTTGTTTGGATCCAATTATTACACAAAGAACAGTACTGTTCCGGTGGAGGAGATCAACTACATGTTGAACTTTGATATGGTGGGACGATTAGATACAGATAAGGGCTTACAAGTGAATGGGAGTGGAACTTCACCTGCATGGGGAGAAGTAAAGCAGATGATGGAAAAGCAAGATTGGGAGATTCATTGGAGTGAATCGGGCATTGGTCCTTCGGATCATACCTCGTTTTATCTCCTAGATATACCTGTTTTGCACTTTTTCACAGGTGCGCACGACGATTATCACCGTCCGGGAGATGATGCAGAAAAAATCAATTACGATGGTCTGTTACAGATTGGTCAATTGGTTTGGGACTTGCTGATAGAACTTGACGATGATGCATTGCTATTTACAAAAACGAAAGAGGAAATGAATCAATCTGCTCCTCGATTTACGGTAACACTAGGAGTGATTCCGGATTATTTGTTTAGTGATAAGGGAATGCGGATAGATGGTGTTCGAGAAGGAAAAACGGCTGATGTAGCTGGCGTAAAAAAAGGAGATATAGTGATTCAGTTAGGAGAATATGAGGTGGTAGATATGATGTCTTATATGACTGCTTTGAGTAAATTTTCGAAAGGAGATGCAACTAAGCTTACAGTGCTGAGGGGTTCAGAAGAGATTAAAACCGAAATTGTCTTTCAGTAGATGGCTAAGCTAATTTGCATAGAGACTTCGACGTCGGTTTGTTCTGTTTCTTTGGCAATTGATTCAGAAATCGTTAGTTTTGAGGAAAGTACAATTGATCGTTCGCATTCATCTATGCTTACAATCTTTGTAGAAACCGTTTTGAAAAAGGCCTCTGTGTCTTTTAAAGATGTAGAAGGGGTAGTTGTTAGTGAAGGGCCAGGTTCCTATACGGGATTGAGAATAGGTATGTCGGCTGCCAAGGGATTGTGCTTTGCAAAAAGCCTGCCTTTGATAACTGTGAATAGCTTGAAGATGATGGCTGCGGGTTTTGTGCAAACAGAATTTGTAGAAGGCAATCAATTGGTGATTCCAATGATTGATGCGCGGAGGATGGAAGTTTTTACAGCAGTGTATGATGGTTTATTAAATGAAAAATTTGCTCCAGCACCGATGGTAGTAGATGAGACTTCTTTCCAAGATTGGAGGAAGAGTTTCACCTTAAACTTGATTGGAAATGGCGCACTGAAATGCAAAGAAATACTGGGAAGTGAGGGAATTCATTACTGGCCTGATTTTATTCCTTCCGCCATTTATATGGCAAAGGAAGGAGAAGAGAAATGGCGTTTGAAGAAGTTTGCAGATTTGGCTTACTGTAGCCCGAATTACCACAAAGAGTATTACATGAACCCCAAGGGGGTTAAGAGTTAGGGGTGATTAAATAACAAATTGAAAAGAGATCTAAGTGCTGGGACATTGTTGTGCTTGGATTCAAAGACAAATCAAACTTATTGAAAAATGGGAACGACTCAAAAAGTAGATTCTGTACTGCTGGGAGGAAAGGACACAGAAGAAATCAAATTGGACTACGCACAATTGCGTAAGGCCGTTTTGGTGTTACGTGCTGTAAATCATAAGCTACGCCAGAGTATTATCGATCTATTAGAATCAAGCGACCGTCTAACGGTAACTGAAATTTATGTAAAACTACGTTTGGAGCAATCTGTTGCTTCTCAGCACTTGGCAATTTTACGTCGAGCTGGTGTAGTGAACACAGAACGTGAAGGGAAGTACATTTACTATTCTTTAAGTCCAGAGCGCCTAAATGAGATTGGCGACTTAGTAGAGCAGTTGGCGAGCGAAGATATGTAAGCCAATTCTTTTTTGTAAAATGAACAAGCCTGAGTTCCAATTGGAAACCTCAGGCTTTTTTTTTCGTAAACCTTAGTGAAGACAAACGAAAAGAAGAGTTCATGGCACAAATAGATCAGGAAAAACTAAACACAGCAGCGGAGCTATTAAGGGCTATAGCTCATCCGCTTCGCATGTCTATTCTCGCTTTCATAGATGATAAGAAGAGCATTAATGTAAATAAGATTTACAATACACTAAAGTTGGAGCAGTCGATTACATCTCAACATCTAAGAATTTTACGTAATGTAGAATTGGTTCATGCTGAACGTGAAGGGAAATTTATTCACTATTCTGTAAACTATGAGAAGGTGAGATGGGTAAATAAATGCATTGCCGATTTCATGAGTGAAAATGATCCTGGCGAAGAGATGATACCAAGTGGAACTTGATGGAGGTAAAAGTCGTTTAGGCCTTCGCTTAGAATGCAAATTCTCTTGTATTTCTACTGTACTAGACATTCGTTTTAAAAGCTGATGGGGAACACCAAAAAAGCAAAACAAAATAGAAAAGCCGCTCAAATCGAGCGGCTTTTCTATTTTGCTTTGAATTTTAAATGTTAAAATAATACGGAATATTACGGATAAATTTTTTCGTAGACAGCTTCACGGGTAATCGGGTCTATACCAAAAAGTTCAACAAATTCTACTTTAGGATACCAAGCGGTTTCTACAGCCTGTGCAAAAATCTTCTGAATGATAGCCTGCTTTCCATTGATAGGGAATTCGGCACGTGCATGTCCATCCTCATCCATGTAGATGTCAAAGTGTCTTTTGTTGTAAGAGACGAGATTCATATCGAAATGTCCTTCTTTTTCCTTTGAAGGTTTCACTTTTACTCCATATGCTAAGATTGATTCAATATAGTTGATCTCCTTATAGGTGCCATTCGGATCGCCTCTATCGTATTTCAGCCAATAGACCTTCATTGGATCTTTCTTGTTTAGAGCCCCATCTACAATATTAGCTTCATAGACGATCGTATTGCTGTTCATGTTTCGTTGAATATAAAACAGCAAGGAATTCGACTCTGGGGGAGAAGGGAAGTCTGGATTGTCGGGACTTAAATAGCTGCTGCTCGATGCGAACGAGCTAAGTACAGCAAAGAAGAGAGCCAGGACAGGCCAGCGAATCGATTTGTGTAATTTTTGCATTTGGTTAATTGGACTACAAAAGTACTGTAAGGTATAATCACGTGCCTCGACATATTTGAATTTTAAAAGTCAAATAAATCTTAATAAATGGTTTTCAGAGGCACATTCCTCGTGTACACTTGGGATTGTCTAACAATTTTAGGTGCCAGTTGTACCTCGTGTTCACCTAGGCTTGCCATCCTAGACTCAAATATTATATGCGCTAGCACTACGGTTTCTCCAAATTCGAGAAGGTGCAGCAGATGTATTTTGTTGACTCATCAGGATAGGACTATCTCATCTTGTGCCTCTTTGTCATCATGTAAATCGTGTTCGAGACGAGAGCGAAACCAGAGATTTGTCTTTCTAAAAATGTTCAAACAAACTTTTAGTTATTTCAAACAATTCCTACTTAAATTTTCCCATCTGCGCATCGGGAATTTGACAAATTTGATTGTAAGGGCAATACAAACAGCGTTTTTTATCTTCCGTTTGCGTAAAAGGGATTTGAGGATCTATAATCTCTTCCAAGAGTGCTGAAAGCTTTTCTTCAAATAATTGTAAATCTGCTAGTGTGTAGCTTCCCGAAGTGGGTAAAACTTGAACACCCTTGCGAACCTTTTTGAGTGAAAAAATACCTGCTTGAAAGTTCTTCAGTGGGCTTCTTTTATTACTCAAATAAGCATAAAATAGGATCTGAAAATCTTTGTCAAATTTGCTATCAGAGAAGCATTTTTCTAATAAAACGTCGAGACTTTTTCGAGCTGTTACTCCGTCTAGTTGATCATAATTTCCAGTTTTGTAATCGGTCACTCTATGTAACGCAATGCCGTCTTGCTCAAATTGCTCTACTCGATCAATAATACCGTAAATATTAGCGGAGCTTCCAGAGGACAGTGAAATATTCGTTTTGACTTTTTGCTCTAAGTCCAGCAGCTTAAAAGGACTGTTTCGATTTCGATCGTATTCTAACACTTTTATTATCAACTCATAAATAATGTCGCGATTGGTAACATCATAGCCAGTCAGGATTTTGTTAACGCCATCGACCCAATATTCTTCTTTTAGTGCTGTATTAAGTGCGGCTTCAATTTTTGTTTTGTCCTTGAGCAGGGATGAAATGATGGATGCATCGATTTGTTTCCCTTTCAGCGGACCATATAATATCTCCAGAGCTTTATGCAAAATACTTCCCAAAATTCGAGCGTCCATATCGGGACTGTATTCCTCGACTTCATTTATTTTTGCCAAATATCGGAAATAGAATTTCAGCGGACAGGCGATGTAACTGGAGAGGGAACTTGCAGAAAACGAACGGCCGTCTTCTTTGATCGTAAACTCTTCTAGTACCTTCATCAAGGCTGCTGTTTTCTCGATGGTAATTTCCTTGCTTTGGTTCGTTATAGAAACAGGTTTTTGCTTGTAGTTTATTTTTTCAATTGGCTGATTTTGTTTTCGGCGCATATATTCCCACTGAGGTAGGTAACGACTTTTTTCTCCCGTTCCCATGGAACCCATTTCGGCATTATAAATCAAACTTACCGATTTTGCACGTTGCATAAGTCGGTAAAAGTGGTAAGAATAGATAGCATCTTGTTCTTCGAAAGTAGGCATTTGGAAAGCCTTGCGCACGGAGTAGGGTATGTAAGTATTGCTTCTCCTTTTTGCAGGAAGATTTCCTTCATTGACACCAACAATGATTACCCGTTCAAAGTCCAGTAATCGAGTTTCAAGAAAACCCATAATCTGTAAGCCGTCTGGCTGAGGATCTCGGAAGGGAATTGATATTTTTCGTAAGAGATCATTTAATACTCTTTTCAAACCAGCCAATTCCATAGTCTCCAAATGACTTCCCATTAGCTCTCGAAATTTCTTCAATTCTTGATTGAGTTGATAAAGAAATTCTAATTCTCTTCTATCTCGAAAGCTCTTTTCTTCTTGGTCTTCTCGCTCCTTTTTATAAATGCCAGCGTATTTTCTGAAGAGATCCATGCTTAGGTCGATGAGTTTTTTGAGGACCGCTACTGTGTCTCCTTGAAATTCCAGTAAGTTCGTAACAAATCCTTCCCCTAATTCTTCCAGTAATCGGGTAAAAGGAATGCTTGACAGTTGTTTCTGCTTCATCCAGTAAAGGGCACGATCAATTCCTTCTTTCTGAAAAGCGTATAAGTAAGGGTGTCCAAGAATTAGCTCCGTTTGGATTCGCGGCAACCAAATGTTCTTTTTGGAAGAACGTTTTAGTATTTGAAGATCAAGAAAGTCACTGACTAATTTGGGTAAGCCACTGTTGCTCAAAGGAAAACCCATCGTCACATTTATTTTCCCCAAATTGCTGGGCAGTTCATAAATGAAACTAGATAAAAGTGTTTCATCTGCTAGAACTAGAACCGTTTTATCTCTTTCTTCTTCGCTTAAATCGCTTATGGTTTTACAAGCTGCGGAAATTTGTAAACTCATGCCCGAAGCGGCAATGTATTTTAATTCTTGATTTTCTTGTAAGAAGTTGCTCTTTATCCAAGTGGCTTTTTCACTGTTGCCCCATTTTTTAAAGTATCCGCGAAGAAAATGTCCGCCTTCGTGTTTTTCATTTAAAAATAAATGATCGGCGTCCCAATGCGTGTAGGCTGTTCCTGCAGTAGATAAATGATCAATTATAGCTTCTTCGGCCGTACTTAAAGCGTTGAATCCACAAAAATGTACTTGTTCAAAAGGCAAACTGTTTGGGTCGTTTTTTATTTTTTCTACTAAAGCCC
>CALFBW010000236.1 GCA_937951415.1 uncultured Chitinophagales bacterium
TTTCATTAAACGCCACACATCAGCTTCCCTTGCAAAAGCGGCACCACATTCACAGACCAATCGCTCTGACTGCCACCCCTTCAAATCATTGAAACAATATGGACAAGCTATTAAGGGCATTTCTTCAATTTTACAATTTCAAAATAAAAGTAAATCAAAAGAAACACTTGACTAATTGCTGTGCCTATCAAAGCTCCTAGATAGCCCCAAGCCCCAACTAAACTGAGACTTAATATGGCATTTATTGAAAGAGAAATCAAATTCCCCTGGAGAACACGTCTTTCCAGCTTGTTCTTAAACAACTGATAGATAATTGGAATAAAGAAGAAACTAGGAACGACAATCAGAATACTCCAAAACCCCACCTCCATTGGCAAATCTACTGCCAGGATGTAATTAAAAATAGCATAAAGTAAAAGATAAACAAATGGGCTTAATAAAACACCTAACATCAGCATCCTCATTGAAAGCTCATAGGTATTATCTACTGGCATCTTGTAGAGTCGCTTCGTAAATGGGACGACCAAAAAACCCGCTATTGCTTGTGAATAAATAAGAACAGACCTTAACACTTGATATAACCCCAATGTCTCAGCGTCGAATTTCCAATCTATAATATACAGATCAATACGTGATTGCAGAAAAGCTGTTCCAGCGAGAACTAGAAAATAAATACTTTCCGAGAGGTAAGAGCTAGGTCTAAAATCCTGAAACCAATCAGGAGAAGATTTAAACAACTTTCGATAATAAACACTTAAGCTAATTGTCTTAAGATAAACACTCATTACAACTACAGAAATTAAGCCATTCAGTTTTAAGTCATCAATAATAAAAAGAGTCAAGAAGATAAGGGCAATACCTCCGACTAGTTCGACTAAGAGCCAGACTTTAAAGTCTTGCTTAATTATTGCTACTGGTTCAAAACTTTGGTACAAATACAAACCAATTAACCAAATTGCCGTTATTAAAACAAATTCTTTTTGTAGCAGAAAAAGCGCTAAAAATAAGGGCAACAGAATAACCGATCGATTGAGCAAAGATTCCAGCCAATATTTCTTCAGATTAATTAAGTCTAATGAAAACTTCCTCATCAAATACTCCTTACTTCCCCATGAACTTACCATTGCAGCAAGTGAAACCACAATCTGAACAGCAATAAATGATCCCCACAAATTCAGACCTACTGAACGAATCACTAGATAAGCCAACAACATACTTATCATGGGTCTAAGTAATACCGATAGGCCGTGAAAAATTATTTTGGATAATACTGTTCTATATTGAGCCCAATTACTCACTATGGCGAATTTTAAAAATTCCATTAAAGCCGATCCCCCTAGCTTGATCGCTCAAGTAATAATCATAACCATTTGAAGAAGTACAGACTTTCCTTGGCTTCTCTAATCTTTCAATCAACCATTGACATTCCAATTCACCAGTATACTCGTTGGTAATTACTTCTCTCCTTCCTGACCAATCATAAAGCTCATAAACCAAGTAACCATTTTCTTCCCGCAAAGAACTAACTATTAACTCATTTTCACTATTAAGCGGAATACCTTGACTATAAGACTCAAAATTAAAAAAAGAAAAAGTATTCAGGCAAATAAAAACTGGAATAAAGATCAAAGCATGCCTCCATTTTACCTTCGATTGATCGTCGACAGTTACAATAAAAAAGCTTATCACCAGTAACAATAATTTCAAAAAAGGAAGCCCTTCGGGCAAATACTTAAGTGGTATGTTTGCAGCTAGACCTACCAAAATCAATGGAATCAAAGTCAATGCATTCAGTCCTCTTCTTTGAAACAACACCAAAAATAAGGGCATCCAAAAAATGAGTGAATAAGTACTTCCAAGAGGTGTAACCAAAAGAGCAGCAATTAACCAAAAGCATAAAACACACAAGTTTTCACTGCTATTTCTACTAGTGTGGATTGCTGCTAAACCGAAAAATCCTATCTGAACAATAGTCTTTAGAACATAAAACAAAAGCGGACTGTCAAAAAGCGGTTCTCGATTAAACATGGCGTCATAAACAGTCATATTTTTTATGAACATAAAAGCAGTTTGAGCGGAGACTGTGAAGGGATGATGTGATTGACCATCCATAGCACGCGGAACTACTTCTAAAAAGAAATATGCCCACAAGTCAATCGATTGAAGGCTAATGCAGGCTAGCAAGAGCAATCCGCTGAATGATATCAAATACGTTAATGTCAGCCAAGCTCTCTTAAAGCATAAGAAAAAGATCAATATTACCGGAAAAATCTTCAGCAATATAGCAACAGACCAAAAAAAAGCACCTGCTGCCTTGTATCCTCTTTGGTAAAAAACCAATCCTTGAAAAATAAAGAAAAAAAGAAAAAAGTATAGCTGTCCCAGCTTAATATTATTTATTAAGGGAACCAAGAAAACAGGAGCCACAAGAATTAGATAGAAATAGTTTATGGAAAATTCCTTGCATACCACATAAGAAGCGTACAAAAAAAGTAATAGCCCTAGTAAGACGAACCAAAATTTTGAACTTTGTGCTTCCCATTTCAAAAAAGGCTGCATAAACAATGCAATGACAGGCGTATTGGGTTGATAATTACCAAAACAAGAAATACTCGATGAACTTTCTAATCGCTCATTAAATACGATCACATCGTAAATATCTGCATCCAATAAATCTTTCGATTGTAATTCCCCAGCACCATAGTAATTACAGTAATCACCCAATTCTTTTTCTCCCTTCCAGCAAAACAAAGCAATTGCAAATGCAAAAAAAGCCAAGAGTGAAATATATTCTGTTTTGCTTCTCATTACAGTTAATCGATCGAACCACGAATCATACGCATCATTACTTTTGCAAACTCTGACTTCATTTTGGCCTTAATACTACCAGGATAAAACTTTCGCCCTTTACTAACTTGCTTCGCATAGTTCACTTCATTCACGACACGGCGCACCGCCCAATCATAATAACTCCTAGGATAACTTCTCTCAAAATCTCTATCTCGGTCGGTGCTAAATTCCCATTCTAAATCTTTAGTTTGTTTGGCCTCTATTTCCTGATAAAGTCCTGTCCCTTTAATCGGATAAGCAATCGTAATCGTAAAATGATCTGGTTGGGAAACTTTCAAGTGCTTTATCGTTTCTTCAATATCTTCCTCCTGTTCTCCTGGATAGCCCAACATAATAAAAGTACCAGCCTCTAAGCCATTTTCTTTACATGCCACGATCATTTCACGGACATTTTCTACCTTTACTCTTCGATCCATCGCATCAATAACTTTTTGAGAGCCGCTCTCTGCACCAATCCAAACTCGAAAACAACCTGACTCTTTTAAGACTTTAATGACTTCCTCATTTAAGCGATCAGCCCTTGTTATGCATTCAAAAGGAATAATTGCGTTTTGTTTTATTACCTCATCCCTAAAAGCCTTCAACCATTTATGACTAACTGTGAAAACGTCATCGACAAACCACAAGGCGTCAGGATTATAATGCTCCTTTAAATGCAGTAATTCTCGCGACACTGCTTCTGGAGACCTTCTGCGATAACTTTGACCATACACTGCTGTGCTGCACCATTTACAAGTATACGGACAGCCACGCTGTGTGCTAACCGAAATGGTGCTTTTCCCGTGAAAGTCTTTCCAAGTTTTCATGTATTTTTCCATCGGAATGGCGTCACGTGCAGGGAGGGGAAGAACATCGATGTTTTTAATTTTTTCCCTAGGAGGTCCTTTGTGTATTTCACCTAAACCGTTTATGAAAGCAATACCTTGAATATCCTCCATCCACGGATTTTTCATTCGTATAGCTTGTATTAACTCGCGGCAACTCTCCTCGCCTTCTCCTAAAACTAAAAAATCAGCGCCATGCTTTAAATATGCCTCCACATTATAGGTCAAATCAGGTCCCCCTAAAATTACTTTGGTATTTTTTAGACTCGCTTGCTTTCTTAACCAACTTAAAAGTGCCAAGGCCTTTACCTTAGTCATCATATTTACATAAACAGCCAAAACTTCAGGAGGATCGTTCAACAAAAAGGACCTCTGCTCAGCCACATTACTAAATGTACTGTCGAAAACCGAATTTGGGAAACCAGAATTTCTCAAATAGGCAGAAATATAAAGCAAACCTAAGGGTGGATAAGGACGCATGATTTCCTTTTCGCGCTCGTCTTCAGCTATATAATATGCATGTGTTAAAACAATCCTCATCTCTTTTTCAATATTACTAAGGCATGATCAGAAAATCGGCTGAAAAAAGAAACTTTCGAGAATAATTTATCCAGCAGTGCTAAGACATGAAAAAATAAAGGGAAACGTGTCATTTTATTTTCTAAATACGAAGGCGGCACAAAAAGACCGATCGGATAAGTTTTCACGAGACTAAAATCAGATTCGAAAATACGGGCTAAATGACTAGGAGAATAATACCAAGTAGATACGCTTGAGGATTCATTCAGTCTTGCCTCTACCCGCTTGCCTCCCCATCTGCGAAACGCACTTTTCCACTTACCCTTAAGGAGAAAATAAAATAACTCCCAAACACATTTATCAGGCATAATCACCAAAAATAAATGCGAACGGTCCTTCATGCAATCAGACATCTTTTTTGAACTTTTTTCCAATGCCACTTCATTCAAACAATTTAATCCGCCGAAGTTGGACCACAATAAGTCGAAACGCTCCTTAGGCCAAGTATCAGACTCCATATCCAAGCATAGCACTCTGCCCAAATTCACCTGATCATTCGATGGGCTCTGACTAAATGCATCAATTTTGCCCCTACAGATTTCTATCATATTAGGGCTCTTATCGGTAACTAAAACCTTGTGCCCCATTTCTAATAATCGCAATGCATCCTCCCCAGTTCCTGCATTTAATTCCAAAACCGTTTGACTATCCAGTTCTAATTCTGCAAATCTTGAAAAAACTTGAGCACGCTGCGCTTTTCCAATTTTACTATTGGTAAAGTCATCGTCATAATCCGCCGCGATATAGTCGAAGGCTGCTTCCATCATTTATTCTCTAACCTGCCTAATTGTATACTATCCCACCAGACTCCTGGCACATAATAGGGCAACAACATAAAGGAACGCCAATTTGCACGATTCTTTTTGGAATTCGTAAAAGCAGATTTAAATGTCTGCCAACCTTGTTCCCGGCGATAAACTTTGTGTACGTATCTATGCAAACGCTTATAATAAGCGGCACTAAAAGTACCCTCGTACATTAGATCCAAATCATCCGAATCCACCCAATTAGATTTTGAACCCAATTGCTCCTTCACACGATCGTAAAAACCAGTTCCTGGCAACGGATAAGAAACAGAAATACCAATATCGTCTGGTAAAATTTCTCGTACCATTTCTACTGTTTTATTAATGTCCGCCTTCTCTTCTCCTAAATAGCCAAATTGCAGAAAAAAGGCTACACGAATTCCTTGCGCTTTCAACTTCTCTGCTGCTTCATAGATTTCCGATACATCGGTGCCCTTGTCCATCGCATCCAGAATCTTTTGCGAACCCGACTCGGCACCCAGCCAAACCGTTTCCAAGCCCGATTCCGCTAACTCCCTAATGGTATCTTCTTTCAATAAAAGATCAACTCTCGATTGAATTTTATACTTAAAACTTCGTCCTTTTTCTTTGATAATGCGATTAAATGCCTTCACCCATCCGGGCTTCAAGCCAAAAATGTCGTCACACATCCAAAAATGATCTACCTTAAATTGATCTTGCAATAAACTCATTTAGTCGACAACACGCTCTGGACTTCTGCTATTGTATCGGTTTCCGTAAATAGGTTTTGCGCACCAATTACATTTAAATGGACAGCCTCTTGTAGTAGCAATATTCAGGGAAAAATATCCATGTTTATTCTCCCATATTCTCCTATATGGCTCAATATTCACCAAATCCCAAGCTGGATCTGGGAGATCATCAAGTGATTTAATAACAGGACGCTTGGCAGTTTTAATTAGATCTCCATTTTCGTCTAAAAAGGCCAAGCCTTTCACCCCTTTTCCATCACCTCCCTTTTCTATATCCGCAACCAAATCTCTTAAGGTATATTCAGCTTCTCCCAGAAGAACATAATCAGCTCCATTTCGCAAGTATTCTAGACTGTGATCTGTAGAATCACTACTGGACACAATTACTATACTGTCATTTTCTTTTCCCCAAGTCGACATTTCAAATGCAGCTTCCCGCATCTTTGTCAAACACATTTTTGTTAGATAATTGAAGCCATCATCATAAATACATAAATAGTCAAACGTCTCGTTCTTTAATAATGGAATAATTTGTTGGTGACTTTCTACCAAGTTGGAATCAAAAAGGGCTACCTCATGCCCTTCTTCACGCATCAAAGCCGCAGCATAAATCGTCCCGTAAGGAGGATACGGTTCAGCCGTTTTCCATTGCTTCTTGTCGTAGCGATAAAAATAACTATGTGTAAACAGAAATTTAGACATTTGCCAATTTTACATTTTTATCAGTTTCAAACTTTGCGATAATATCCGCCAACCGCTTCAATACTTTTCTCTGAAAATTACTTGGATGGTGCTTACTCACGGTTCTTGTTGATTTTAAGGTAAGCTCCATATCCTCCTCCGAAAAGTCGCTAAATTTGCTTGACCATCGCTTTACCGTCATCTTTTGAAAGAAATGATCCAACTTCAAACCTAAAGATCCACCAAGCAAATTCTCTAAAAAGCTTTTGATCTTCTTGCTTTTTTCTTCCGCAATAAACGCTCCCGCATTTACCCTTCGCACTGCTCCATACTCCAATACCCAATCATTTTTCGTCAAAAAATCTTTCCAAAGCACTGGATTGTAAACTGGAAGAAGCGTTCTAATTTCTGTAGCAGTAAATCGATTTTTCTCCTGAATCTCAAGGGCGTTCTCGGTGACAAAATAGTTCACACAGAAAAACTTTCTATTATTCAACAAAACAATTTTTTTGTAAAGGACCAGCAATGTTCTACAAAGCCACAATCGATCTCTAGCTGTGATAATAAAATAGTCTATATCTCCATCGTCATCAATGAATTGTTTTGAAATGCTCCCGCTAAGAAAAACTCCTCTGACAAACGGGAAGCTACTAATCAGCTTAAAGTAATGCTCTCCCTCTGAAAGCATTAGCCGAGCACGCTTGTTGCCTTTCAATCTCCTAGGCAAATTAGCTTCCAAATCTTCAAGTGCGCAAAATTCACCATCAAAATCCACCAAACCTTGGACGCTAAGTCTTTGAAGTGCTGCAAAGATCTCCGATCGACAATCTTCAGGGACCCAATCTTGCAGCTCGTCCTTGTGCAGCGGATATAGAAAGACCTGGTTATAGGCTAAAGCCTTTATCAATTCACTCTCTACTTTTCCCAATTCTGTCATATCACCAGCTAGCAGAAGCTTTTATTTATTAAAAACAGCTGGATCGGACCATTTTCAAGAAGCAAGCTTCAGTCCCCTTAAGGTATTGATTAATTGCGATAAAAACTGTGTTTCTCTTGTCCTCTAAGGGTAATTCTTAGCTTTATCTCCGACTAAACGCTCAATAAAAGCAGACTAAAAAGATATCTTTGTCGCCCAACCATATACCATGAAGAAATTTAAAATCGGACTTATTCGAGAGGAGAAATCGCCAGCTGATTCTCGAGTGCCAATAACTCCTATTCAGGCCAAACAGCTTATGGAGGACTTCCCTGTAGAAATTGTAGTAGAGCCTTCCCCTGATCGCTGCTACAAAGACGAAGAATATGCTGCCATGGGAATAAATTTAACTAGCCAATTGAAGGATTGCGATGTTTTGATGGGCGTGAAGGAAATTCCGAAAGAAAAGTTTATTGAAGGAAAGCAATACTATTTCTTCTCCCATACCATTAAAAAGCAGCCCTACAACAAAGAGATGTTGCAAAAAATTCTGCAGAAAAAGGTCACTTTAGTCGATTACGAATGCCTTCGGACCATGAAAGGTCAGAGAATCATTGGTTTTGGTCGTTATGCAGGAATTGTTGGGGCGCACAATGCCTTGAGAGCCTATGGATTACATCACAAGCTCTTTGATCTAAAAGCTGCCCACGATGCAAGAGACCTCAACGAGCTCAAGGGCATTTACCAAGAAACGGATTGGCCTACAATGAAAATCCTGAGTACCGGAAATGGTAAAGTGGCACATGGAGCTAGTGAGCTCTTACGCCTGGCTGGTATTCGCGAAGTAAGTCCAGAAGCGTACAAAACCGAGGCTTTTGATGAGGCCGTTTTCGCCCATTCCTTCTACAAAGACATGTATGCACCAAAAGAAGGGGGTGATTACAATCGAGACAACTACTACACTAATCCCGCAACTTACGAATGCAATTTCGAAAAGTATTATCAAACAACAGACATATTCATCAACGGAATTTACTGGGAACCAGCAGGTCCTAAGTACTTTAGTTTGGAAGAAATGAACCAAGCAGACTTTAAAATTTCCGTGATCGCTGATGTTACTTGTGATATTGCACCCGAATCATCGGTTCCATCTACCCTTCGTCCTACAAAGATTGGGGATGACTTAATGGGATTCGATCCAAAAACCGGAAAAGAAGTCCCTAAATTTTCGGTGGGCTCCATTACACTGATGTCAGTTGATAATCTACCAAACGAATTACCGAGGGATGCCTCGCAGTCATTTGGAGAAAGCATTCGTACCGCCTTACTTCCAGAAATGCTGAAGGAAAATAGCGAAGTCATAGCAAGAGCAACCATCGCAACAAATGGTCAGTTAGGAGAACACTACCAATATTTGAAAGACTATATCGCCTAGCTGACGAAAATTTTTAAAAGTATAAAAGGCCTCTCGATCAACATTGATGAGAGGCCTTCTGGTTTTCAGGAAGTTTTTATTAGCAATAAATGAGCATTCGATCTCCCTTATTTTAGAAGCTAGATTCTGAAGCTTTATAAACTTGCAAGCCTTTTTCCAATGCATCCATCGCACGATTCAAATCGTCAACATTCAGCACATAAGCAATTCTAACTTCCGATTTCCCTAAGCCTTTTGTGTGATAAAAACCCGTACCAGGTGCCATCATCACGGTAGATCCTTCGTGATCGAAAGATTCTAACATCCATTGGCAAAAGTGATCTGAATCCTTTATCGGCAAATGAACCATACAGTAAAAAGCCCCCCCAGGGCTTGGACAATTAACACCCTCCATCGCATTTAATCGATCTACTAAAAGATCCCTTCTTTGGCTGTATTCGGCTACTACTTCTTCAAAATAAGAAGCTGGAACTTCAAGAGCAGCCTCAGCAGCCAATTCACTCCAAGTAGGAGGACTTAAGCGCGCTTGCGCAAACTTCGTTGCAGCAGCAATGACACTTTTATTTTTTGACACTAAACAACCAAGCCTTGCTCCACAAGCCGAATAGCGTTTGCTTATACTGTCAATGACAATGGCGTGCTCGTCTAATCCATCTAAAGCCAATACAGAATGGTGTTTCTTATCTCCATAGATAAACTCTCGATAGACTTCATCAGCGAACAGAAACAGATCATGCTTCAAAGCAATATCACGCAGTGTTTCCAATTCCTCTTTTGAGTACAAATAGCCGGTAGGATTGCTTGGATTGCAGATCAGTATTGCCTTGGTTTTCGGTCCGATAGCTTCTTCAAAGGCAGAGATGGATGGAAGCGCAAAACCATCCTCAATGGAGCTTGTGATGGTCTTCACTGCAATATCCCCTGATCTGCTGAAACCATTGTAATTGGCATAAAACGGCTCGGGCATGATCACCTCATCACCTGGATCAAGGCAAGTATACATTCCGAAGTAAAGTGCTTCTGATCCCCCTGTTGTTACTACAAAATCTTCCGCTTGAACAGAAGCTGAAAAGCCGTTGTAATATTTGGCCAATTTTTGTCTGTATTCCAACCTTCCTTGCGAGTGTATATAAGACAAAACTTGAATGTCTGCTTTCTGCACTGCGTCAAAAAGTAATTGAGGCGTTTTTATATCGGGTTGACCAATATTCAAATGAAAAACATGCTTTCCGGCCTTTTTGGCGGCATCAGCAAATGGAACTAGTTTCCTAATTGGAGATGAAGGCATCTCTACTGCTTTGTTGGATATCGTTGGCATGTTGCAAAAATAGAAACTCCGAAGCATCAAAGACACTTCGGAGTTCATTCCATTTCAATTTTATTTGACTTAAGTCCTAGTTATTGCCTTCTTGTTCGTCGACAATACTACCAGACTTCTTTACAGGAGCTACTGGCTCTTGCTCTGTTTTCAAAACTTCTCCTTTAATGTACAATCTCTTCGTTGGAGTAATTGCATTAGAAGTAATCGTGATAGCCTTGTTGAATTTACCAACGCGACCTTTTGTGTTGTAAACCGCTTTAACAGTTGCTGTTTCCCCTGGCATGATTGGCTCTTTTGGCCAAATTGGAGTTGTACACCCACAAGAAGCTTTAACACCTTTAATGATTAATGGCTCTGCTCCTACATTTGTAAACGAAAACTCGTATGCGTGCTTATCACCTTCAGGAAGTTCACCAAAATCGTGTGATTCCTTTTCGAATTGAAAGATTGGCTTAGTTGTCTCAACAATTTCGCCTTCGTCGTTCTCGTAGAAAGAAGTAGCTGTCTCCGATTCAGTCTCCTTTACAGTCTCAGCTTTTTCGGCTTTTTGCTCTGCTTTGGTAGCTGTATTGTCTTGGGCTTGTATTCCACTCATAGCGAAGAAAGCAAAAGCGCCTATAAACAAATATTTCTTCATCATAATCTTGACTTGTTCTGATTAATTTTTTCTTTAGTTCAAAGTTACGTCAAAAGCTTGCATATTCAAATATTCTGTTGCTTCAAACGCACACTATCATAGACCTGCAAAACGCATAGAGGTTTATTGTACCTCTACTTTTTTATCTCTATTTCAGAGGCTGCAGTATGCGATTTTGACGTTTACATGTAGCTCAAGGTACTATATATCCTAAAATTACATTAAATATCTTTAGGAGACCACAAAAGCCCAGTCACTAATCATTTGATTATCTACACTTTAAGCACAGCAGTTGATCCTTAAAGATAGCAGAGGTGGTGACAATTAGAATACTTATGAGTACCTTTGCAGCGTCAAAACTACGGTATGCCAATCACTCGCAAGAAACCTCAATCTACAATCAAATCTCCACTCAAAAAGAAAGAAGTTCTCAATGACTATAAAATCGCTTTTACTAGCAGAACTATTAGCCTGATTGGCCGTAAAGAGGTTTTAACGGGCAAAGCTAAGTTTGGCATTTTTGGGGCTGGAAAGGAGTTGCCCCAGATTGCACTAGCTAAAGTGTTTAAAGATGGGGATTTCCGTTCTGGATACTATCGCGATCAAACTTGGATGTTGGCTGCCGGCATAGTGACCATACAAGAGCTTTTTGCACAATTATATGCACATGCTGATATCAACGAAGAACCACATTCGGCGGGAAGGCAAATGAATGCACATTTTGCTACTAAAAGTCTAGACACAGAAGGAAACTGGAATCCTTTAACCAAGCAAAAGAACAGTTCTGCCGATTTATCTTCTACTGCTGCGCAAATGGCAAGGGCGGTTGGTTTGGCAATGGCTTCCAAAAAGTACCGTGCCATCAAAGACTTGAAATCAAAGACAGATTTTTCAATAAAAGGCAACGAAATTTGCTTTGCAACCATTGGAGATGCTTCCACCAGCGAAGGGCTTTTTTGGGAAGCAATAAATGCAGCTGGCGTGATGCAAATCCCGCTTTTTGTCAACGTATGGGATGACGGATATGGGATTTCGGTTCCAACTAAATACCAAACCACCAAAGGTTCTATTTCTGAAGCTTTAAGCGGCTTTTCAAGCACTAAAGAAAAGACCGGTTGGACAATAAAAGTCTTAGAAGGCTGGAATTACCCTCAGCTTGTCCAAGCTTATAGAGAATCAAGCCAAGCTTGTAGAAAAAACCATGAACCCGTTTTGTTTCACATTCGTGAACTTACCCAACCCCAAGGTCACTCAACTTCGGGCTCACATGAACGCTACAAAGATGCAGAAAGACTTCAGTGGGAAAAAGATTGGGATTGCTTAGAAAAAATGAAAACTTGGATCATTGAAGCTGGTTTTGCAGATCTCGAACAAATTGAGAAAATAGAAAAAGAAGCCAAAGCTGAAGTCATCAGCGCAAAAAACAGAGCATGGAGCAGTTTTCGCGCTTCCTTAAGAGGACAGATGGAGGAATGCCAAGTGCTCTTGAAAAAACAAAATCAACAAGTACTGCTTAGTGGTCTGTTCACCGAAATGTCTAGAGCGCTGAATCCATCAAGAGCCGATGTATTGGAATATTGCAAGAAGGCTTTGCTATTGCTCCGGAACACTCCTGAAGATACCGCGAAGAAAGAGCTACTAGAATACAGTCGAAGCTTAAAAAATGCGGGTAATCAGCTCTACGCTAAGCACCAACACAACGAACGCTCTTCAAGTGCTCTAAATCAAACGATTATACCGAAGCTCTTCTCGCAAGACTCTAAGAAAATTAATGGTTTTCAAGTGCTAAACAAGTGTTTCGAGGCTGCCTTTGGTCGCGATGAAAGACTTCTGGCATTCGGCGAAGATTTAGGACATATAGGTGATGTTAACCAAGGATTTTCTGGCCTTCAAGAAAAGTTTGGTATCGATCGAATTTTCGATACGGGTATTCGCGAAGCTACAATAATGGGGCAAGGTATTGGCCTGGCTATGCGTGGACTTCGTCCTATCGCTGAAATACAGTATTTGGACTATTTCATCTATGGATTGCAGCCGTTGACCGACGACTTAGCTCCTTTACAGTACAGAACTTACGGGCAACAAAGAGCTCCCCTAATTGTCCGGACTCGTGGACATCGTTTGGAAGGCATCTGGCATGCAGGTTCGCCAATGGCGATGATCTTGAATGCTGTTCGAGGCATACATTTATGTGTACCTCGCAACATGACGCAAGCAGCTGGAATGTACAACACCTTGTTTAAAGCCGAAGATCCTGCAATTGTTGTAGAAGTTTTGAACGGTTATCGTTTAAAAGAGACCTTGCCGGACAACTACGATACCTTTACGGTTCCTTTAGGAGTTCCTGAAATTCTAATGGAAGGTGAAGACGTGACAGTGGTTACTTATGGTGCATGTGTGCGCGAAGCAGAGAAAGCTGTGAAAATCTTAACGGATTTACAGATCTCCGTGGAGCTTATCGACATTCAAACTTTATTACCTTTTGATCGATACGAGATAATTCTTCAATCAATAAAGAAAACAAATCGAGTGATCTTTCTGGATGAAGATGTACCAGGAGGCGCTTCTGCTTTTATGATGCAGCAGGTTTTAGAAAAGCAAGGAGCTTATTCTTATTTGGACTCTAGTCCAGCGACCATAACAGCTAAAGAACACCGAACAGCTTACGGGAGCGATGGAGATTACTTTACTAAACCTACATCGACTGATATTGTGGAAGGAGTTTATAACTTAATGCACGAATCAAACCCACAAGAATTCCCATTATTCTTTTAGGTCTTCTTCCAAACCATTTTATCACATTCTTATTTACCCGCTTTTCCTAGGGATTGCATTTCTGTATGCTCTACTGGAATGGAAATTGGGATTCCAGCCATTTTTACACCTACTGAACCTTCGTAGCGCATTTCTACTTCTTTGTTAGTTAATGCATTAAGCACTCCTGAAAGCAGACTACTCATGTTGTCCTTTTTAAGGATTACTGATGCTGGAAAACTTATGCGTACTGGAAGACTGAAATCTTGTTCACTTTCGATTCCTATTTCCATTTCTTGTTTGATATTACCAGCCTCCATACCATTGGCAAACAAATCTATATCTATGGAT
>CALFBW010000237.1 GCA_937951415.1 uncultured Chitinophagales bacterium
CACCACAATTGATAGTTTGGGGGATCCACTTGATGACCATGAATTAACAAAATGGACAAATCTTCTTCCTCGTTTACTAGTTTTATAGCTTCCTCCACTTTTATGTCGGGAAAAAGTGGTTCATGATTTTCGGTAACTGGATTAAAGGTGGCTGCTAAAGTTTTGATCACGTAACTTCTTGAGTTTCGATCCATGTCGTGATTTCCCCAAAGAAGGTGCAAGCGATTTTTTCGATGGAATTTGCGAAGCCATCGAAATATGTTAGAGTGCGAAAGATAAATGTCTCGGAAGTCTCTATTTTCCCAAAGTTCGTCTCCATCTCCTAATTCATAGTACGAGAAACCTTCTTCGTAATAGCACTTTAGTGCGTGTGCATGGATTTGCGAATTATGTGAAAAATCATCGGCATTATCGTTAATTCCACGATGACAGTCTGACATAAAAACCAACTTCGACTTTTTGTCAAAGTGCTGAATAACTGCCCGTTCGCTAACCTTAGTAAGCGTATTTTTGAAAAATAAATTATAGGCAAGTGAAAAAGACAAAACTAAAAGAGGGGTTTATATTTATTCTAAGATAAAGACGAAAGTTTACTGCATTAATTGCCGAGCTTCTTTTACAGATTTCACTGGAAGCTTACAAGCTTTATTTTGGCAAACATAAATAGTATTCGCATCAGGAATCAACTTAAATTCTAGTAATTTCAAACTACCCTCCTTGGTTCCTCCCATAAATAAGACATTCGGATGAAACTCCTGATCGTATTCCTGCATTAAAACTTCCCAATCCTCCCCCATCACTGCCACTTCATACATTGGAACTGATAAGTGATACATCAAACTAGACCAATTCGAATAAAACGGCCCATTGTTTACCACATCTTCTTTCACATTATGCATCATTTGCTTGGATCGATCAATGTAATCTTCTTTATACAAATAAGTACCCAACTTCAAAAGGCCCATCGCCAAGCTAGAATTCGAACTTGGAATTACATTGTCTGAGATTTCCATTTTCCGTGCAATCAATTTCTTATCAATGTCAGAAGTATAAAAGAACATTTTTGTTTCTTCATCGCTGAAATGCTCCAACACATAGCTCATTAATTTATCTGCCTTCATCAGCCAGTTCTCATCGAAGGTCACTTGGTACAATTCAATAAATGCTTCGATGGTCAAAGCATAATCGTCTAGGAATCCATTGATGGATGATCGTCCATCTTTGTAATTTCGGTTAAGTCGACCATCCGATTGCATTTGTTTATCTACAATAAAGGCCGCATTCTTAAGAGCCATTTGTAAATATTCAGGATTGCGAAAACTCCTAAAAGCATCCACATATCCGCGCAACATCAAAGCATTCCAAGAAGTCAATATTTTATCGTCGAGACCGGGTCGAATTCTAGTTTCTCGAGTTGGCCATAATTTTTCTCGACCTGCAGCCATTTTTATTTCTAATTCTTCTAAAGTCAAGTCATTTTTTCGAGCGATCGTCTCTGGCGATTTAGTGACATACAAAATATTACTGTGCTCCCACTGGGTAGATTTTTTGACCGTGTAATATTGCTTAAATAGATCGGCATCTTCTCCGATCAAGGAGTCCAACAATGCTTCGTCCCAAACATAAAATTTCCCCTCTTCCCCTTCGCTGTCCGCATCAAGAGAACTATAAAATCCACCTTCTGGAGAAGTCATTTCTCGCTTGACATAGGCTAGGCTTTCTTCCACAACACGCCTATATAGTGGATTTTTATTCAAACGATAAGCCTGTGCATACAAACTGACCAGTTGCCCATTGTCGTAGGTCATCTTCTCAAAGTGTGGAACCTTCCATTGAGCATCGGTCGAATAGCGCGCGAAACCTCCACCCAAATGATCATAAATTCCTCCTCTCGCCATTTTCTCTAGGGTTAGCTCAATAGCTTGCAGTGCTTTTTGGTTTTCCGTCAAATGGAAATACTTTAATAAATACAGGTAATTGCTAGGCATAGGAAACTTTGGCGCCCCTTGTCGCCCTCCATCCGCTAAGTCAATTCGGCCTATCCATTTATTAAACTGCGTATTCAACTCGTTAGGATTAATTGCCTGAGGATCAGACTTAAAGGGAATTGTTTCAATTTCAGCAATGCCTTCAGTGACCTTTGCCGCTTGTTCTTCTAACTGAGCGTAATCTTCTTCTTTCAATTTAATGAAGTAGTTCAGTACTTCTAGCCATTTATCTTTTGGATAATAAGTTCCTGCATAAAATGGTCTACCATCCGGAAGTGCTAGCGCATTCAATGGCCAGCCACCTCGCTGGTTCATTAAGTGACAAGCATCCATATAGATTTGATCCACATCTGGTCTTTCTTCGCGGTCTACTTTTATTGGCAAGAAATGTTTATTCATTAAAGCCGCCACCACGGTATCCTCAAAAGACTCATGTTCCATTACATGACACCAATGGCAGGCCGCGTAACCCACCGAGATAATCAGCATTTTATTTTCTTCTTCAGCCTTCTTCAATGCTTCCTCTCCCCATGGATGCCAATTCACAGGGTTGTACGCATGTTGTAAAAGATACGGACTGCTTTCATTCACCAAGGCATTGCTGTACTTATGATCATCTCCAGCTTCCGCAAGCTGGGACCCTCGTCCGCAGGTCGCTGCAACTAGTAGCAAGAAGGCAGCGGATAGAACAGGAATAAATATTGATTTCATGTAATTGATTCGAAGAAGTGCTGCATCTCAGCAGCAGTTCTATGAAGGTCTAAGTTACAAATTGTACAGTAGCTCTTAAGCAATTCCAAGACACTTTCACAAAGGCCCGTGGACAGAGAGAAACTTTACTGTCATTCCCGTCAAGAATCTACATCCCCACATCAGCACTGCTTATAGCGAGATGCCGCCTCGACTGAAGGGCTCAGCTCATCCATTCCCTTTTATTCAACAGCAATAAAATGAAAGTGGCCCGCTTCCAAAAGGAAACGAGCCACTCTTTTTCTTCCAAGCTTCTAACAGCTTTTATTACTAGTTGTCTTTTTCAGTCTTAGAACATGCTTTCTTTCCTGAACAACACTTTTTCTTTGCTTCTCCAGTTTTTGCTGGGTTGCTAGACTTTGCTTCTTTCACCTCAGAAGAACCTTCTAAAGCGTCTTCAGTTGAAGCTTCTGCTTTTGACTTTGAACAAGCTTTCTTACTTGAACAACACTTTTTCTTTCCACCTTCTGCTACACCAGGATCACTCGACTTCGCTGACTTAGTTTCAGAAGAACCCTCAGCTTGTGACTTTGAACAAGATTTCTTTCCTGCACAACACTTTTTCTTAGCTTCCCCTGAACAACAAGCTTTGGTACAACCAGCAGCGCAAGACTTCTTAACACCTGCCTCCCCTGAACAACAAGCTTTGGTACATCCAGCAGCGCAAGACTTCTTTACACCTGCTTCTGCTGAACAACATGCTTTGCTACAACCAGCAGCACAAGACTTCTTAACACCTGCTTCTGCCAACACTCTTGCTGCTTCTATGTTGCAACAAGCCGCTTCACAATTTTCTACTGTACATTTTCCTTCAGCGTCGCAGCAGGCCTGAGGCGTTAAAGCCACCTGTACATCTCCAGCATTTTCAACTTTCAAGACCTTCGCATCTCCTTCTGCTTTCTTAGCACATGTTTTTGAGCAAGTCTTAGAACACGCTTTTTTAGCAGGTGCCGCTGGCGCAGCCTCTACAGCATCTTGCGCATTCATTGTGCAGCAGATAGCCATCATTAAGAAGAAACTGAACAAACTTTTCATGATATATTTTTTATAATCTATTAAAATTCAAACTTTCCTCAAATATAGAGAAGTATTAGTGCAATAAAATTGCATCTAAAGGGCATTATGATATCTTAACA
>CALFBW010000238.1 GCA_937951415.1 uncultured Chitinophagales bacterium
GGAAATGTAAATTTTATCGCATTTTCTTTCCATCTATTTAAAACTAACACAGGCTTTTTCAGGACCTGATTTTCAATGCTTTTATGCAACTTTATTTTTATAAATGATGAATACTACTTATTAGCAATAATTTCATCTAAAGGCAAATTATACAGCTTGGCACTCCCTTTGATCTTTATGAGGCGAACACGATTTCGAGAGCTCCTTAACTCACGACTATTTTCTATCAGAGCGGGCAGGGTCATATTCAACTAGCTTCACTTGTCCTCTGATCAGATTTGTTCGAATTGGCTTCGGTCAATTAATGCTATTGAAATGAGGCAGTGGAGGGAACACACTACTGCCTCATTCAATATCATAAGAACAGGTGAATGTGCTGGGCAATAGCCTAATTTCTTTTTGATCATTTAAAGTGTAATAGGTCTTGGAAAAAAGTGTAAAAACAATCGAGCTTCTGAAACGTGAGTTTACCTTATTTGGTGATTGGATGTCGAAAGGTGGCAGCGAAACCGAGGCACTAAAGCTGCCGAAATCGAAAAAATTTCTCGTTTACTGGCAAGGTCTAAACAAACGCTTAGAAACAGTCAACGAGCTCCTAGAAAAACCGCGATCAGAAATTGAATATGAATTTGGGAAAGCCAATCGTCATAGCTTTAATTTTGAGGAAATAGAGAAGCTCTTCCATGCTTCGCTCGACGGAGAAAAAATTCATCAAGGAATTGAATGTAGAACTTGTGGCGACGCTTATGAATGGGAGATTCTAAACGAAAATCTCAAAAGTGAACGCTCCCGGCTATTTGATAATTTGGGAAGTTGGGAAGACCAGCAATTGCGTACCTATCTAATTCCTCATCCGCTTTTGGGCAAAACAACCGTTTTGGAGAGTCTGATTTGGTTTAGTCACGAATTGAAATACTACCAAAGTCATTTCTCAGGCGGACTTGCTAATGATACTCAAACTGTATAACGATCTCATGTCGAAAAGGAATTTCTCCCGGATCTTCCATTACTTGCAGTTTGATAATATTTGCGGAAATACCCTTGTTCTGCAATTCCCGTTTGTAATAATTAGGCAGACGAACATTCTCATATATAAGCGAAGAAAAAGGCTGTTTGACTAGAATTACTTTTACCTGCTTGAGGCTCTTTGCTGCCGCACCTATGCTTAACCTATGGATGTATGAATCAATCTTCTTGGAAGAATACAATTCAGACTTTGAAACAGGCTCCAGTATTTGATAAGATTGTCCATTAATCCTCATCGGAAGTTGAATTCTTTTATTCCTTTCTTGTTCGAAATGTTCTCCTCCCAATGTTATGAGTGCGCCGAGCAAAATGGCAGAAAACGCAAAGACGGTTCCTACAGAAATCAAGACGGTTTTCCATGAAATTGTATCATCTGGTTCAACACGTACGTGTTGGTATCCCGCCCCGCTTCTCTGTCTACCTCTTTTGGGCCTTCTAGCCTCCGCGTCTTTAGCTGCAGTTGCACTAGCAGCGTGCGCCTCCGCCTGATATTTTAAACGGTCGTCGTACAATCGCTTTTGTGTACGATCAGACAAGACTGAATAGGCTTCTTGTAATTCAATAAAACGCTGATGGGCGAATTTTTTATCTCTATTTAAATCAGGATGATGCTTCTTAACCAGTCGCCGATAACTCGCTTTTATTTCTGCAGCACTTGCATTTTTACTTACTTCTAATATCCTATAATGATCCTTCATTCAAGTCCCTGCTTAGTCTGCGTCTTTTTACTCAAAGGGATTCGAGTACTGCTCATTAGTTAACAAAGTTTCATCGGTCAGTAATTCTAAGAATGCAATGAGCGCATCTTTTTCTTCTTGATTTAATAAAAGTGTGTCGCCTGTGGTATAAGGGCTGCGAATTAAAGGATCTACATTCGGACTAAATTGGATTCCAGAACTATAATGTTCTAGTACTTCCTCTAAGGTTTGTACACTTCCATCGTGCATATAAGGACCCGTTACCGCAATATTTCTCAAGCTAGGAGTTTTAAAAAAGCCATTTTTCAAAGAATCATTTAAAACTGCTCCTAAACCCAAATCGGGGAAATCATAAAGATTCTCCGAAAAACTAAGGCCATTATTATGAAAAATATTATCAGTGAAAAGCGATCCGCCGTGACAATGCAAACATTCTGTATCGTCGCCTGTAAATTCTGCTTCAAATAAATTCAAACCTGCAATGGCTTGCTCAGAAGGAAAAACGGGTTCGTTTCTCAATGCGCGATCATAATCAGAATTAAAAGAAGTGATGCTTCTAATAAATTGCGCCAAGGCTTTCGCGCTTAATTCTTCGCTGGGCAATTCTCCAAATGCCATTGAAAATCTATCGAGATATGCCGTGTCATTTTCCAAGCGCAGCAACATTTCTTCCAAACTCAAATTCAGTTCTATCGGATTAATGATAGGCTCTAACATTTGCTCTTCTAAATGGGCAGCAGCACCGCCCCAGGTAAATCGAGGATTCAAACCAAAGGCCAAATTAAATAGTGGCATGGAATTTCTCTTTCCTGCGATGCCCGCAATACCAATGCTAAATTGATCCGTTACACTAAATGCATTTTCTTGTTTATGACAATCTGCACAAGCCATGCTGCTGTCTCCAGAAATAATGGGATCGTAAAATAAATGGCGACCCAGTTCCACACCAGCAACTGTCATGGGATTATCATCGGGAATGGTAGGCTGCGGAACTCCTTGCGGTAAATCAAAAACATAGGGGGTTCCGTCGTACAACAAAGTAGGATCGTAAGCATCTACATCGGTGTCGTCGCCTTCACAAGCCACAAACAATAAGACTCCTAAAAGTCCGATGCATCCCAGGAATTTTTGAATTTGCCTTTTCATAAAATAAATCGCTTTCCGATTTGCTTTCTCAATCTACTACCTTTTCATCTACTAACTGCTCTAAAAACAGTAAGAGTTGCGCTTGCTCTTCTTCCGACAGTTCTATGTTTGCAACAAGTTCACTTTTATTCGGATGGCTTTTACCTCCTGTTGAATAGTGCGCTAGAACGGACTCCAAATCTTCTAAACTTCCATCGTGCATATAAGGTGCTGTTAAAGGCAAATTTCGCAAACTTGGAATCTTAAATTTCCCTTCGTCTTGTGGTAAGTTCGTAATTCTCGCCCGGCCTACATCACTGTAAGTTTCGTACAGTCCATTATTGGCAAAACCAAAAGTAGTTAAATGCACACCCGCATGGCAGCTGGCACAATACGCAATAAATAATGCTTCTCCGGTTTTTAATTCTTGCGACCAATCCAAATTGCCAGCTAAATATTGATCGTAGGGAGAGTCATGAGAAAATAGCGTTCTTTGATAGCTTGCCAAAGACCTATTTATTACCCAAGCATCCAAAACTCTTCCATAAGCCACTAATGCCATTTCTGGATATTCGGGATGCTGCTGTAAACGTTCCACCAGTTCCAACATATTTATTCCCAACTCAAATTCATCTTCAATGGGAACAATGGCTTGTCGATCCAAATTTGGAACGCCTCCATCTTTAAACATGTTTGGCTGCCAAGCTACATTCAATAAACTAGGGGAATTCCGCAAGCCCAATTTATTCTCTATGCCTGTACTAATTGCAACATCGTCGGCAAAAGCAAATTCCGTTTTATGGCAAGAAGCACAAGAACGAGAAGTATCTATCGACAATAGTGGATCGTTGAATAATAAACGCCCCAAAGCTACGCGCTCCTCTGTAAGCAGATTATCTTCAGGAATGATTGGCTCTCCATATTCCGAAGGGTAATTGGTGACCAGAAAAGTTTCCGATAAATATTCCCCTTCTGTTTTTTTAGCACAAGAAAAAACCAAACAGAGCAACAATATCGTGAGCAGTTTTTTCACTTGTGCGTTCTCATTTATTACCGACTAAAAGCCGCTGGAATATTCGAGGAAATTCCATCGAAAAATTCATTCGGATTACTCGTATGCACTACCTTATTTGCTGCTACATCGTAATCTACCAAAATTGCGAAGTCTGTTTTTAATTCCAAACTAATCTGATCGCCATCAAAAGCCTCCACATCGTAAGGAATCTG
The DNA here is from genome assembly GCA_937951415.1 of uncultured Chitinophagales bacterium. GTDB lineage: Bacteria > Bacteroidota > Bacteroidia > Chitinophagales > UBA2359 > CALFBW01. Next base: position 4,077 of record CALFBW010000238.1, read on the forward strand.
AACCGTTCTAAAATAGGCATCGTTTCCGATGTGCAATTGAAAGGCTTCATCCGATTCTTCTATCGCATTATTTTCATCGCTGTCGAATTTTCCGTCAATGCGAATAAATCGATAACCGTTCTGCCAACTCCAGTGCATGCTTGGATTTTGAGGCGATAAAACACTACTCTCATTTAATTCCAGTGGATCTTCATGGTTTCGAACAGCATCTACGCCCACACCAAACTCCAAGGTTTTATAAGTAGCAGCATCAATCGTTCCTAAGCTAATTTGTGTGTTTCCGGGACTAATCAAAAAATCTCCATTTACCTCAAAAGCGACACCATCAGAATCAATCAAGCGCACATCACTTATGTAGAACTGAGCTACCTCAAAATCTACTAATGTAGCGGGATCTCCTAAATTGTATGTTTGACCGATAATTAGATCTTCGCCATCAACATTCAAATTGAAGTTTAGGCTCGCGCTTGGAGCCGTTTCATCGCCACAACTTGCCATTCCCAAGAGTGCAATAATCGCTACAAAATTTACTACTAACTTTTTCATTTCTACTATTTCTATATCCTCAATTAATCTCAAAGGCCTCTGCTATTAAATCACTCAACTTAATGGCCAATGGCAACTGATCTCCTCCCGAATGCGTGAAATTCTCCTCCACGATATCCACCGAAGAAGTCCCATCAAAAACTTGCTCTAAGTTCAGCTGCAATTTCAATTCAGACGCTTCTGTTTCGGAAACGCTTAAATCGATGGGTAAAAATACCGATCGCAGCGTTGTGTCTGTACCTGTATGATAGGCAAAAGCCGTTGGGTACACATCCAAGCTGGCGTCATCGGCGCTCCGCCCTTCCATCATGACAAATTTGTACAGCGATGCCCACCCCCAGTGCGTATTTTGTGCATAGCTCAATGGGTGTTCTACAGGAAAGGAGTTTTCGTCGGAACCGTTCAGTGCCTCATCTAGGCCCAAGTCAAACTGTAAAGCGGTATAATTCCCAGCTGGAACTGACCATTCGTAGGCTTCAGCATTCTCAAAATCATGCAAAATCACTTCGGAAAGCTCATGTAATTCACCAGTATCACTTACCAGGCTAATGCGAGAAAGATACAACTTAAACAAACTGAAAAAGAAACCTTGGTCAGCAGCGTTGGTATATTTCTCCCCAAGAATGAGTGTCTCATTATTGTAGTCTGCTGAGAGTTCAAAACTCATATTCGATTCTAAGCTCTCATCCTCTTCACAAGAAACGAACAGCAGTAAAAAACACAGGATTCCCATTTTATGTAGAAGTGACATAAAGTTTATTAAGTGTGTAGTTATAACAAAACAGTCTTACTTCTGTTCGAAGTATATAACGTAGGAAAACATGACCAAGTCGTACATAAAATGGGCAGATGCTGCGGCAAAAAAGCCATAATGGTCATACAATAGACCCAATCCAGCACTGACAAAAATGAGGATGAATCCAAAGAAGGTCAGTCGCCAATTTTTCGGGTTGAGGTAACCGTGTAATGCCACAAACAATACCGCAGTGACCCAAACGCCCATACTCGCCACCATTTCAGGACTCACTTCGAGCGGATATCCAGTGAGGTGGTAAATGGTCGCATATAAATTAGTCGCCCATTCACCTACTAAAGGCTGCATGGCTGCCCGAAAAAACACTTCTTCTCCCACACCTGCACAAAAAGAGTAGAAGACAATGTCTTGCAGGTTCAGGTTCAGCTTTTGCAGCATTCCGCCAAAGAAGTCTTTTACCTTTTTGAAGATGGGTAGTCGAACAAAAAACAGGCAAAATAGGCCACTTAGCAAACCAAAAGTCAAGCCTACACCCAATTGAATAGGAATGCTACGCCCTTTCATGATGGCTTCTGGAAAGGATATGTCGTGAAACAAAGCAATGACAATGGCTCCTATGGCCGAAAAGCCAAAGAGCGTAAGTGTACTGAGTTGAAACAGACGGTTTTTGGTTAACAAGGGTGCTTGCATCGAAGGGCAAATATAGTCGTACCTGTTGATCTCTTTCCTTCAAGTTTACCGACTGATTTTCGCAAAAAGTAAACTTCCGTGCATTCATGCGGTATGTTCTACCTTTGAGGGGTGATTTTAATTGATGATAAATTGATAAGTGAAGCGATTCTCGATGAGGAATTCGTGTGTAACTTGACTGCCTGCAAAGGTGCTTGTTGTGTTGCCGGTGATGAAGGAGCTCCTTTGGAAGAAGAGGAGTTACAGATCTTGGAGGAAATTTACGACGAGGTTTCTCCGTATTTAACGGAGAAAGGGCGGGCAGCTATCGAAGAACAAGGAAAGTGGGCAGAGGCAAAAGAGTCTTCCTATACTGGTTTGGCTACTCCTTTAATAAAAAGCGACAACGCTTGTGCCTATGTGCAGTACGATAAAAAAGGGGTCGCGCAATGCGGAATTGAATTGGCTTATTTAGATAAAAAGATCAAATTCAAGAAGCCGATTTCATGTCATCTTTATCCCATTAGAATTACACAGCAACAATTTTATGATGCTGTTAATTACAACCAATGGGATGTTTGTTCAGCAGCTTGTGCTTTGGGCAAAGAATTAAAAGTGCCGCTCTACAAATTTCTCAAAGAACCGCTGATCAGAAAGTATGGTTCTGACTTTTACCAACAACTGGAAGGAGCTGCTGGGTTTAGAAAAGAACAAGAAAACGAAAAATAAAACTATGTTGTGGTTTCCCTTTTTAATAAACGAGAAACAAAATACAGCACAAAGGAAAATCCGAATACTACAATTGCAAGTATTATCTTAAAGGGTTCATCCATAATTAAATAGACAATTACCAATAATTTTATTGCCAAATAAATCAAGGGAACAATTGGCCAGAACCATTTTCCAAAAAGCATTTTTTTTTCTGGATGTCTTTTTTTATAAATAAATAAAGCCACAACACTTAATACACCGAAGAAACTCAAGATAAATCCAGCACTTTCTAGGGCTTCACTCAGTTTAGAAAAGATCACTACTAAAGTTGCAATTCCAGCAATTAGTAAAAGCGACAAATACGGCGTTCCTTTTTTACTGGTTTTTTTGAAAATTCTAAGGACGGGATCATCCTCTGCCATGCGCTTCAAAACCCTAGAAGCACTCACAGTCATTGAACTTACATTTGCGATTAGTCCGAAGGCAATGAGTCCACTCATTACGAGCGCGCCATTTTCTCCGAATATTCGCAGTGCAGATTTATGCGCAACATCTGAAACGCCACTCAATTCTTCCATAGGTGCGGAGTAGAGAAAAACAAAATTTATTAATAAATAAATGGCGGTAACAATCGCAGTTCCGAATAAAATAGCTCTAGGAACATTTTTCTGTGGTTCCTCCACTTCATCCATCATATAAACAGCGGCATTCCATCCGATATAAGAGTAGGTGACATATACCAAGGAAACCCCAAAACCACTGCTAGAAATTAAATCTAAATCTCTACTACTTGGAGCAATATCAAGTGCTTGAGGATTACTCATGAATAATCCTGCGCCAATAAATAGGAGTATCAAAAGAATCTTCAACAAGGTAGAAATCCAATTAAAATCTCCTCCCTTTTTAACGTCCAATAAATGAACTATGGTACTGAAGGCAATTAAAAGTAGTGCCAATAATTTTTCATTCAGCGGTATCAGGTTTGCCCCATAACTTCCAAAGGCCAAAGCCGATACGGCAATGGGGGCAGCAAATCCTACGACGACGGTAAGCACTCCAGCCACATAGCCCATACCAGGACCAAACACACTACTGAGGTAGTGATACTCTCCGCCAGAACGAGGCATCATATGCGCCAATGCGCAATAGGTCAAGGCTCCCGTAAATGCTGCTACACCTCCAAGCGCCCACAAAAGCATAATAGAAAAAACCGAATCAGTGGAAATTAGCTGATAGCCCAAGGCCACAAATACTCCTGTACCTACCATGCTGGACACCACAAAAGAAGTTGCTGCCTTCAGGTCGTACTGAGCTTTGCTTTGAAGTTTTTCCATGTTCAAAAGTATGTCTTTCTCGCTGTTCAATGACCTTTTCTATACCTCTAAACGTGCTGCGACTCCGCTATTTTGCCAGAGAATCTTCGCTTATTCTTCAGTGAAAACGGCAAACTGCACGACCAGTACCTCATTCTGCAGTCCCTTATCTTTAGGGGCTTAATTTTTGAAGTAGCTCTTTTAGTCCTTGATCATTCTATCATGAAAAATATATACCTCTTTTGTTTAGCCTTTTTCCTTGCGGCCAGTCCCAGTATTTTGGGAAATATGTGTTGGTCGCCAGTAGACGAAGAACGCATTGAATTAATGGGTCCACGTGAAATCGTTCCAGCTCATTATTTTGCTTTTCAGCTAGACTTAGATGTTCTATTACAGCATCTAGCATCTGCAAAGAACGAATTTTCTGCAGATGCTTTTCAGGGATATAGCGCTATAGAATTGCCTTTACCCGATGGCTCATCTGCTTGCTTTCATATGGCGCACTCACCTGTGATGTCCGTAAAGTTGTCGGAAAAATTTCCTGCCATCAACAGCTGGTAAGGAATCAACCCAGAAGATCCTAGCATGATTCTTCGAATCGACATAGGATATAAAGGGTTTCGAGGCATTTTATCTACCAGCCGCGGTACTATTTATTACGACAGCTACAGCCAGCAAGATCAAAAGAACTACTTGTGCTATTACCGCAGCGATTATACTGGCAATGGCGACCCTATTATGGCTTGTGAAACACTTACTGCTGATAAGACTGAGATAGATTGGGAAGGCTTATCGGCCATACCTGACAATGGGGAGGAGCTAAGTATTTTCCGCTTGGCGATGGCTTGTACAGGTGAATATGCGAGCTACCACGGAGGAACGGTTCCCCTGGCGCTATCGGCGATTGTAACAACGGTAAATCGTGTGAACATGGTGTATATGCGTGATCTTTCTGTGAAACTGGAATTGATCGATGACAACGACGAGCTCATTTTCTTAAATGCCAATAGCGATCCTTACAACAACAACAATGGAGGGGCTATGCTCAATCAAAATGCGCAAACTGTCAATTCCATTATTGGTAGCCCCAATTATGACATCGGACATGTAGTAAGTACTGGCGGAGGTGGCATCGCCAATTATGCGGCGGTTTGTACGGTTGATAAGGCGAGAGGGGTGACTGGATTGAACACGCCTGTAGGTGATCCTTTCGATATCGATTACGTAGCGCATGAAATTGGGCATCAACTAGGAGGCAACCATACCTTCAACGGAAATACAGGCGGCTGCGCAGGAAATGGAATTCCTTTTACGGCCTTTGAGCCTGGCAGCGGCTCTACAATTATGGCTTATGCGGGTATTTGTGGTTCACAGAATGTGGCTTCCAACAGCAGCGATTATTTTCATGTAGGAAGTCTCATTGAGATTTTGAACAACTTGAACAATGCCGGCGGCATTTGTGCGCAGGTGATACCCACCGAAAACAGCAACCCTGTGAGCAATCCAAGCAGTGGCAATTGGATACTGCCTTCGGGCACACCTTTCATGCTCGATGGTACGGGCAGTGACGATGATCCCAAAAATCTCACGTATTGTTGGGAACAATTCGATTTGGGACCTGCGGGAGATCCCGATAGCCCTTCTGGAGAAGCTCCTTTGTTTCGCTCTTTCGCTCCAAACAATAAAACTTGGCGGACCTTCCCTGATTTTCAGAAGCTGTTGAGCGGCGCATTTATCGTGGGGGAATATTTGCCCGATTACAATCGAGATTTGCGCTTTCAACTTACCGTTCGCGACAATCACCCGGTAAGTGGTGGCGTTGCTTGGTCTGATATTGAATTTGAAGCACGCACGGGCAACTCAGACTTTACTGTCAACTTTCCGCAAGAAGGGGCTGAATGGCGAGCAGGCGATCAAAGCAACATCGCTTGGTCCGTGGGAGGAACGGATCAAGCTCCTTTCAACTGCAGCAATGTCGATATCTTCTTGGTGTACAACGACGGCAACTCCTTTTATACCATTGCTGAAGATGTTCCCAACAACGGCTCCACCTTCGAAACAGTTCCGGGAATCAATTGCGATGATTGTCGCATTATGGTGAAGGGCAGCGAGCACATTTTCTTTAATATTAGCCCTGGTCCTTTCAGTATTGACGCGCCTATGTCGGTGGAACTGAACAGCATGCAATCGAGCATTTGCCTTGGAGAAGGGCCCGCTGTTTTTGAATATACTTTCAGCGAGAATTTCGACTTCAGTGGAGACATAGAAATGAGCCTAGAAGGCTTACCCGACGACTTCAATGTCCTGATTAGTCCTGACGATTTCAACAGCTTGCCCCAAACGGTTTCTGTAGAGATTGAGACCCTTTTTCCTGTAGCAGAAGGCACTAATCCTTTCCAACTGAGTGCCGAAACCAGTAAAGGCCCGCAGGTAATAGATGGGGCTGTTTCGGTAATAAATAGTGGAGCGAGTGAACTGCAATTGAACACTCCCGTGAACGGGGCGGAAAGTGTGCAAACGGGCGCCCTTTTTTCCTGGCAACCGATTTTAGGCGCTGACAACTACGACTGGGAATTGGCATTGTCGGCCACCTTTGGTGTGAATGTCATCAGCAGCGCTAGTGATTTGCTGGGGACAGAGCATGTCTACAATGGCAGCTTACAAGAAGACAACATTTATTACTGGCGCGTGATCGCAGACAATGGTTGTTCAGAGGGATTGCCTTCCTCTACTTATGTGTTCAGAGCTTCACAAGAGGTAGCTGCAACGCCACCAATTCGAGCCAACACCAACAGTTTCTTGGTACAGCAAGGGGAGGAGAAGACCATTACCGGTTCGAATTTATTAGTAACCGATGCTGTTTCTAGTTCTGATGAAATCCTTTACACTATTACGAATGAACCTAGTCACGGAAGTTTAATGATGAATGGAAATATCTTGCAAGCAGGCGCGAGCTTTAGTCAGCTAGATGTAAACAGTGGAAAGCTGAGTTATGATCACAACGGCATTCCTCTAGACAGCGACAAATTTGGCTTTCATGTGGTGAATGTAGAAGGCGGTTGGTTGCCCGATGAATGGTTCGACATCGATGTGAATGTATTCAGCGGAATTGAAGAGAATTTGGGGAATAAACGTTTGAATGTTTATCCCAACCCCAGTAGCGATTACCTTTATGCTCGATTTGAAACCATTACAGGTGCTGGGAACTGGATGCTCTGTAATATTGTTGGTCAGAAGTTGGCGCAGGGATTACTACAAAAAGGAGATTCAGCGCTCGAAATTGACCTGAAATCGATTCCTAGGGGAGTTTATGTATTATCGTTAAAAAGCGATACAGTTAATGATAGCAGGAAGGTTGTCGTTAAATAGGATTTTCAAAGGAGCTATTGTAAAAAACACAAGAACCTTGTACAAAGGATGGAAGAGACTTTAAATTTTATCGAACAGATTGTTGAAAAAGACCTAGAAAGCGGGAAAAATGAAAAGCGGGTACATACACGTTTTCCTCCCGAGCCTAATGGTTACTTGCACATAGGGCATGCAAAAAGTATTTGCCTGAACTTCAGTCTTGCACAGCAATACGGTGGCTTAACCAATTTACGTTTTGATGACACAAACCCTGTAAAGGAAGATACGGAGTACGTGGAATCGATAAAAGCCGACGTTCGTTGGTTGGGTTTCGATTGGGAAGAGCGTGAATTTTTTGCGTCTGACTATTTCCAGCAGCTTTATGATTGGGCGGAGTTGTTGATCGAAAGAGGTCATGCTTATGTAGATGATTCGACCGTGGAGGATATGCGTAAAATGCGCGGAATTCCCACAGAGCCAGGAGAAGAGAGCCCTTATCGCAATAGAACAGTAGAAGAAAATTTGGATCTTTTCCGCAAAATGAAGGCGGGAGAATTTGAAGAAGGCAGTCGAGTATTGCGTGCGAAGATCGACATGAGTTCGCCGAACATGCACATGCGCGATCCTGTTTTGTATCGAATATTGAAGGCACATCACCACCGCACAGGTGATCAGTGGTGCATTTACCCAATGTATGATTTTGCACACGGCTTATCGGATTCTTTAGAGAAGATTACGCATTCGATTTGCACCTTGGAATTTGAGGTGCATCGTCCACTATACGATTGGTTGTTGGAGAAGCTGGAAATTTTCCACCCGCAGCAAATTGAGTTTGCCCGTCTGAACCTGAACTACACGGTGATGAGTAAACGAAAGTTGTTGCAGTTGGTCGAAGAAGGACATGTGAATGGATGGAATGATCCGCGAATGCCTACGATTTCTGGAATGCGCCGCCGTGGCTACCCGGCAGAAGCCATCCGCAACTTTGCGAAGCGAATCGGAGTTGCTAAGCGGGAGAATGTGATCGACATCGCTTTGTTGGAGTTCAGCGTTCGAGAGGTGCTGAACAAAACGACTCCGCGCGTCATGGCTGTGTTGGATCCGCTAAAGGTGACGATTACGAACTACCC
>CALFBW010000239.1 GCA_937951415.1 uncultured Chitinophagales bacterium
AGTACTAATTGGATAGTCGTCTTCTTAGACGCGTTCTTGTCTCTAAGAACTAGGGTTGCGGTCGCCATAAATTTGAATTGAATACGCTCCAAAATAGCGTTTTTCCTGCGTAGCGTCCACACCTTGCGTCCCCCTTCAAGACGACGCAAGGCGATAACTTGTTGACTAACAACCGATAAGGAAGTTAGCGTTGTGATCCCATCAGGACTCGAACCTGAAACCTGCTCCTTAGAAGGGAGCTGCTCTATCCAGTTGAGCTATAGGACCGAGACCACTCACTCAACTACTGTGCTTCCACAATAGTTCAATGAAGCCCCAAAAGTAAATAATTTTTTATTGTACTATATCATTCAGTGCCAGACTTATTGCTAAAAATCATCATCATCACTTAAAAAATGACTCAGCCAACAGCAGGAGAACTCAATCGCTCTATTTCCAACAAGATTATTTCGTAGTAGGTGCTAGTCACTTGCAGCGATTTCAACCATACCTGATAATTAATGGCCTCGTTTGATCCAGGCTGAAAAGGAGGTGATGCCTTTTGAAACGCCTCCATCCGCTCTACAATTTTCTTATTCTTTAGTGGATTAAGCTTTGCCGCCAAGATTCTGATTATTCCCAAAAGTTCCTTTTCCCGATGATAACCTTCTTCTTTCAACTCTTTTCTAAACTTCCTGCGGATATCAGTCACTAGGTGTTCCACATAATCTTCATCTCCGTTTTCATAATGAAGAATAAGCTCCACTAATGAAATCCCTAGACGCAAACCTCTAGGAAGTGCTTTGAACGTTTCTACATCGAGAATGGGTTTGAGTTTTCGCAGTCCTAATTCCACGTTTCCAGCATTGAAGTATGATACGGCCAAATTCAAATAGGCAAAGACATCATAAAAGGTAGAGCCCTTAAGATGCGGATCGGCTATAATTTGTTCTAATAGTTCAATTACTTTGTCATTGTTTCCCAAGAAAGAATGATTCATTACTAAACTTTGATGATAGATCCACTGAAACTTAGCTTTGTATTTCCCCTTTTGAAGTTCTAGGCTATCCTTTAGCCGATCAGTAAAGACAAGTGCTTGCTCAAACTTCATGTTTACCACCGACACATTAATGAGCCAGTTCAAATGCACAAATATCTCCTTCCAATGTTGGCCGCCAAACCAGTCAACAGCATCAAAACGTTCAATCGTGCTTTTGAGATAGCTTTCTAAGGCCTTGAAATCTTTGTTTTGCAATAAAATAGTACGAACACAACGATTTAAGGCCAACTGCACGTAGGGTGTATCTGCAATCTCGGGGTCTATCATCAAATCCTCTTGAATCTTCTCCAATTGCTCGGTCAGCTCCCGCTCTTTGCCGGAAAAGTTAGAATTCCACAAACGGTGGTTCACGGTAGCTATAAGGAAATTGGCCTGTTGGATATGTTTATTCTTATCTATATTCTCTTGACGTTTCTGTACATAAATTTCAGGATCAATCTTGTAATAGTCAGATGCCAATGCCAATATCTCATTATATACCGAATGTAAGAGTTCGAAGTTGTCTTGTTTTCTCGCAAGACTCTCGGCCTTTTTTAAATACTCAAAAGCTCGTTCGTATTTGCTTTTATACCTAAAAATGTGCGCTAGTTGAATACGCTTGTATACGGGAAAGCGCTGATCTCTTTGACGATGAAGTATCAGCAAACTCTCTTCAATGTCGTTTCGCAACTTATTTTTCAATTTGTAAAATGCATTACGATTTCCTGGGTAGATAATTTCTTGTATCTCCAATTCAGATAATCCTTTTTTGGGATCTCGTAGTAGATCAAACAAGCTAGCTCGCTTATTGTCATCAAGTCCTGAATTCAAGCGATTTATGTATAGTTTGAAGTTACGCACCTCTTCTTTATTCATCGCTAAAACCAAGTCGCGCAAGATCGAATCCGTCATAATTACCAAATTGAATCGGTAAGATATGCCCAATTTTAGATAGCAAAAGACTGCCTATTTACTTATAGATTTGAAACGACATGAAAAAGCACCTTAACCTTTTCTACATTCTTGTACTTACCTTCCTTAGCTCGGCTTGGAGTACAATGACCGCACAGAATCAGTTCAAACTCGAAGTACTGGACTTTCCTGATGCTATCAACTTGGGCTGTGAGCTCCCAATTCGCTGCACTTTTGTGAATGAAGGCGCAGAAGCTTTCGTAGCTGAAGACTGGCAACTCAATGTCAATGTCAGTGATGAAGGCACAGTAGTCGAGGATGTTTCTTCCTTACCCATCGAATTGAGCATTTCTATGCCTCCCGTATTTCTTTCTGCAGGAGATAGTGTCACCTTTCAGCGCAACATCCCTGTACAGTGGGGATTGTTTGAAGCTCCAGAAAATGATGAGCCTACACTTAGCAAGAAAAACATTGTAATTGTTTGGGGTGGCGAAGCGATAGACCAACAAGAAGAACAAAGCTTTGGTGTTAAAGAGATTTCAGTAAGCCTTGACCAGTCAGCTAATGCAGCCAATGAAATAGAACTGGAACCCACCGACATTCAAACACTCGGTCAAGAAGAAATTCCGACCGAAGTACTTCTTTGGATGGATATTATAGGTGAAATCCCTGATGAAGTAACATTCTACGGACTATGGAATCAACCCATTTATCTTATTAGCACTGAGAATGGGGGTATTTTTTCTCTCAACCTAAATACTGATCAATTAGGATTTATTGAGGAAGATGTTCCCGAGCCCCTATTGATATTCCTGTTAACTCAATTGCCAAATGAAGAACTTGATTTTATCATTCCTGAGGGCTCATTGTTTGGTGAAACTATTGCCGTTATGGAGTCGGGCTTAGTAGTGTACTTATTTGAAGACCTAATCCTTAATGAAGAAGAATGGATAGAATTTGTTTACCAGAATCAAATACCTATCGAGATATTAGAAATGATTGCCAATGAATTCCCTGGAGGCGATTTTATTGATTTTGTCGGACTTGGGATGGGAAGCTTTGGTTATAGCATCTCTTTGGTGGATGGTACCAATTTATTCATGGATGATCAAAATCAAATTATCTATAGCTACAATCCAGAGAACAATTATTACGACCCTTATCAGATAGAAAATCCACCTGTAGAATTCCAAGAGTCACTCGATGCCTTCTTAGCGGAATCAACAAATGCAGAATGGTTTTTTCACAACGGCTTTCAATGCGAAGGTTTTTATTCTGCTAACACTCCCGAAGGTTTAGTATTTAATTTTTCTTCTGATGGAAATATAATAACTGAATCTACAGCTATAGAAAATCATTTATTAGAAGAAATAAATATTTATCCAAATCCTACGAATGGATTAATATTTATTGACTCCCCTGAACCTCTAATTGCCATTAAAGTTCACTCTTCAAATGGAGCTCTTGTTTTGTCTCAAAAAAATTATAGGGGAAAACAAATCAATTTATCGCATTTACCGAAAGGTTTGTACCAAGTGCAGTTGTTGCCTCAAAATGGTCAATTGAAACAGCAATCTATCTTACTAAAATAATTTGGAGCGGTAAGAACGAGTATTTTTTTGCTTTGTTCTTTCTTCAAACATTATTGAACTTTGAAATACAGTAAATAACTAATAAATAATTAAAAACGGGAAAATGAAAAAGATGAAATTACTATTACCTGTCATCCTGCTCTTCTTTGCAGTAGTATATGTACAAGGGCAAGATTTTAGTTGCCTTGAGCAGGCACCTGAAACCGAAAACTTGGAAGATTTTCTGTCTTGGGTAAATGAAAACTGCCCAGAAGATGTTGCCGAAATTGTTAATGAAGAATTCGAAGGAACATTTGAAGGCGGAGACGATTTCCCTGATGGACCAGGAGGGGGCGATGATTTCCCTGGAGAGGGTGAGCTTGACTTCTCTTGTTTAGAAGATGCTCCCGAAACCGACAATGAAGAAGATTTCTTGGATTGGGTAAATGAAAACTGCCCGGAA
>CALFBW010000240.1 GCA_937951415.1 uncultured Chitinophagales bacterium
CAAAATAAGGATTGGTTTCAAGGTACAGCTGATGCTGTTCGCCAATCTTTCCCACGCTTCCAGTATCACGACTTTGATTATTTCTTGATCTTGTCTGGAGATCAATTGTATCAAATGGATTTTCAAGGAATCATTGATGCACATATCGAAAGCAAATCAGATGTTACTGTTGCAACAATTCCAGTAGTTGGAAAAGACGCTACGGGTTTTGGGATTATGAAAGTAAACGAAGAAAACATCATTACCGATTTTGTTGAAAAACCTGCTGCCGAAGAATTAGGGAAATGGAGTTCCCCCGTGGAAGAACAATATGCGGAAGACGGCAAAGAGTATTTAGCATCGATGGGCATCTATGTTTTTTCGAGAAGACAGATGTATAAAATGTTTGAAGAAAATCCAGACTCTATTGACTTCGGAAAACAAATCATTCCATACGCTGTAAGACAAGAGGATTATAAAATATCTAGTTATTCCTACGGGGGCTATTGGACTGATATCGGAAGCATTCGCTCCTTCTTCGATGCAAATTTATACCTCACACAATTCCTACCGAATTTCAATTTATACGATAATGTAAATCCTGTATATACAAGTTCGAGAATGTTATCACCTAGTAAAATTTTCGGCACACGTCTTACGCACACTTTACTATCGGATGGTTGCATCATTCACGCAGAATCTATCGAACACGCTGTAGTTGGAATTCGATCGAGAATAGGACCTTCAACAATAGTTTCTCAAGCAGTTTTATTCGGAAATGATTTTTATCAGAAATTAGACGATACATCAATCGCTTCCCAAACGAAAATTTTAGGAATAGGCAAGTCCTGCCTTTTGAAGAAAACAATTATCGAGAAAAATGTCAAGATTGGTAATAATGTAAGAATTGTTGGTGATGATAGTTTGGCTGACAAAGAAGAGGAAACTTACGCTGTTCGAGAGGGCATTGTTATCATCAAAAAAGGAGCAGTAATTCCTGACGATACTATGATTGGCCTACCTGCCTAATAATACATTTAAAAAGAGCAAAACAAAATGGAAGGCAATCCTTCAAATAAAGTGAGTCCTCAGTTTGGGGAAAGGGAGCAACGTGCAGGAACTTACACGGCTCATAAATGGATCGACAATTCGACAGAAATTTCGAGCGATAATGATGTACTGATTCGAATTTATTTTTTAGAAGATAACAGTATTCGATTTCGTTATGCGACTCTTGGCTACTTTGAAGATGACTTTTCCTATGCCATCGACCCCAATAGACCACCAAAATATATCAAACCCAAAGTTGAGCTACAACAAAATGATATTGTTTTAAAAACGGATAGCTTAACTGTGCGGGTAAGCAAAGAGCATTTTTCCGTTCGCATATATGACCAAGAAGGCAAAGTTCTTCTAGAAGACGAAAAGGGCTTTCATTGGGAGGATAATGTTAAGGAAGGTGGCGACATTGTTCAAATGACCAAAAAGCTTCGCAAGCAAGAAACCTTCTTCGGCTTGGGAGATAAACCAGTTCCAGAAAACCTAAGGGGCAAGCGTTTTCAAAATTGGGGAATGGACGAGTATGGCTTCCATGCGAATACCGACCCACTTTATAAGAATATCAATTTCTTTTTAGCAAAAAATAAAAAGTGCTCATACGGGATATTTTTTGATAATACTTTCCGAACGCACTACGATTTCGGAAAAGAAAGAGATGATGCCTTTAGTTTTTGGGCAGAAGGAGGAGAAATGAATTTCTATTTCTTCTACGGAGAAACGCTGCTAGAAATCTCTTCTCAATACACGAGACTTACTGGTACTCCAGAAATGCCTCCCCTTTGGGCATTGGGTTACCAGCAGTGCAAATGGTCCTATTATCCAGAGGAGCAAGTCAAAGAAATTACTAGCAAATTAAGAAAACTTCGGATTCCTTGTGATGCAATTTACTTGGATATTGATTACATGGATGGCTTCCGCTGTTTCACTTGGGACAAAGAAAAATTCCCAGACCCAAAGCGGATGGTTGACGAACTTTCTGCCGATGGCTTTAAAACCATGGTCATTATTGATCCAGGGATAAAAATCGACAAAGAATATCCAATTTTTACGGAAGCCCTTGAAAAAGACTATTTCTGTAGATCGGCAGATGGACCATACATAAAAGGAAAAGTGTGGCCAGGCGATTGCTATTTCCCAGACTTTACCAAACCCGAAGTTCGCGAATGGTGGAGTGGTTTATATAAAGAGTTGATTGAGGAAATTGGCATTGCAGGTGTTTGGAACGATATGAACGAGCCTGCCTTGTTTGAAATCGATGGAAAAACCCTACCGACTTCAGTAAGACATGATTACGATGGTCATCCTTGTAGTCATAGAAAAGCGCACAATGTTTACGGAATGCAAATGGCTAGAGCGACCTACGATGGCGTTCGAAAATTTGCCGGTGACCGTCGGCCTCTAGTAATTACACGTTCTGGTTATTCTGGATTACAACGTTTCTCCAGTGTGTGGACAGGTGATAATATTGCTAGTTGGGAACATTTAAAAATTGCACATGTCCAAACGCAACGATTAAGTATTTCCGGTATTTCTTTTAATGGTTCAGACATTGGAGGCTTCACAGAATCACCAGAGCCAGAATTGTTCGCACGTTGGATTCAGCAAGCCATTTTCCATCCTTTTTTCCGCACGCATTCATCAGGTGATCATGGAGATCAGGAGCCTTGGTCCTTTGGAGAAGAAACGTTAAATATTACTCGGAAATTTATTGAGCTGCGCTACAAGCTTTTGCCCTCCATTTATACTGCATTTTATCAGTATTATAAAAATGGGACGCCAATGCTTCGCCCCCTTGCATTTAGCAAAGGAGCCTCAAGAATGTACGATTACCGAAAGGATGAATGTTATTTTGGAGATCACATTCTATTTTGTCCGATTTTAGAAAAAGGGCAGCGAGAAAAAGTGGTTTATTTACCAGAAGGAAATTGGTTCGATTATTCTTCAGGAGCTCGAATGAGAGGCAACAGACCACACAGAGTTCCTGCCGCTATCGATGACATGCCGATCTACATTCGAGAAGGTGCGGTACAAATCGAATTTCCCATTCAGCAATACATAGGAGAAAAGGAAATCGATATTGTGGACCTGAAAGTCTACTTTAAAGATGGAAAAGAAATCAGTTATTTCTACAGCGATGCCTACGATGGACATAGCTATTTAGAGGGTGATTTTCGATTTAGCAAGTTCACCTTAGAAGGAAACGACGATCAGATAAAAGTCAGTCATGAATTTTCAGGCGAACACAAAAGCAAGCACAAATCGTTTGAGCTGGAATTTATTGGATTACCCTTCAAAATAAAACGAGTCATTATTGACGGCCATGAATGGGGTGCTACGGGAAAAGGAAATTTGTCGCAACCGCTCTACCGAATCCCTTTTGATTTTAAAGAAATAATCTTAGAAGCAGAAGTAGGTACCCAAGAGTCTCGTTTCAAACCTATGATTACGGTTTTGAATGAGGATTACGAAATCCCTCAATTAAATAGAACAAGAAGAATAGCTGCA
>CALFBW010000241.1 GCA_937951415.1 uncultured Chitinophagales bacterium
ATCTGAACTGCTTCAAAATGCGGGTACTTCTCCGCAAGAAAACGTAGTTCTCTCCAACTTACTTTATGTAAACTGACTTGATTTTTCAGAATTTGTATGAAGGCTTGTTTATTCATTCCATGGCTTACATCTAAAACCTTACCAGTTCAACAGAGTTTTGTTAAAAATTTTATCTACCAATTGATCAGTGATCAATTCAATAAGCTCATCTTCGACGTCTGCCAAGTTACTGTCTTTGTCGAAATCCTCGAATGCACTAAAAGTATCCGTCCATTCTTCTTCTGTAACTCGGTTTATGTACTCTACACGAACTGCAATATTTAGTCTACTCAAATTAGCTTGATCACCACCGCCCGAAGCGACTGGTTGAATAGAGTAATTAGTGATTGCGCCACTGAATTCCATGTCTCCATCGAATTGCACAAGATCTAGCCGCGTTTCGTTTGCGAATTTATCCTGCATTTTTTCTGTAAAAACCTGACTTAAAAGAGGCGCAACTATCGATGCTTGATTAGGAAAATTTCGCACCGTGACCGACTTTACATCAGGATCGATGTTTCCTCCTGAACCAAACGAATAGAAACCGCAAGAACTCAGTAAATACAGAGTACAGCTAACAAAGATAATATTTAATAAAAAAAGATGCTTTTTCATTATGTTCGATCTATTCGACCAAATTGTATTCCTTAATTTTTCGATAAAGTGTCCTTTCTGAGATGCCGAGGTCTTCTGCAGCATATTTTCGCTTTCCCTTGTGCTTCTTCAACGCCTTCTGAATCAAATCTCTCTCCATATCGGCCAAACTTAAAGATGCCTCCTCCAGCACCTCTACTCTAGAGGTGGGCGCTTGAACTATGCTAGCGCCTGTGTGCGCATTTAATACAATTGGTGCACGCATTAACGGTTCATTTCGGACTTGTTCTTGCTCATGTCCTCCTGTTGGCACCTTGGCAGTCGTAACTGATCTAAAAGCATCGCTGTTGGCAACCTCCGCGGGGATTTGCCCTCCTTCAGCCATCGAAAGCAAAAAGTGTTTTAAATCATTGATGTCTCTTCGCATATCGAATAAGAGCTTGTACATGATCTCACGATCACTCATATCGCCTCCTCCAAAAGAAGACCTAGAATCTGGCCCACTTCCTGCTCCAATCAATGCAGGCAACAATCCTCCTTGCATTTCCGCTTTTGGAAGAAAGCGCTCTAATTCTTCGGCATCTACTCTCCTCTTCTCTGATAAAACAGAGATCTGCTCTGCAATATTCTTCAATTCTCGAATATTTCCTGGCCAGCGATACCTTCGAAGCATTTCTTTTGACTCTTCACTCAGCACGATGGTCTCCATTCTATGCCGTTCTGAAAAATCTGAAGCGAACTTTCTAAACAAAAGATCGATATCTTCTTGTCGGTCTCTTAAGGAAGGAACACTGATCGGCACGGTATTTAAACGGTAGTACAGATCCTTTCTAAATTTCCCCTTTTGAATAGCCTGCAAAAGGTTGACATTCGTTGCAGCTACAACGCGGACATCCGTTTTTATTACCTTAGAGGAACCCACTCGGATATACTCACCGGATTCCAAAACCCGAAGCAATCTTGACTGAGTACTTTGAGGCATTTCTCCAATCTCGTCTAGAAAGATTGTTCCGCCATTCACATGTTCGAAATATCCTTTACGGTTATCCACCGCTCCAGTAAAGGCTCCTTTCTCATGTCCGAACAGCTCTGAATCGATGGTTCCTTCTGGAATTGCTCCACAATTGACTGCAATAAAATTATTGTGTTTTCGCTTACTGAGGGCGTGGATGATCTTAGAAAAGACTTCCTTTCCTACCCCACTTTCACCAGTAATTAGCGTTGTCAAATCAGTTGGTGCAACATCCACTGCGATCTGCAAAGCCCGTTCGAAAGACTCCGAATTCCCAATTAAACCGAATCGCTGCTTTAGTGATCTTAGATCCATAGCATTCTTAGTTTGGCACAATTTCTCCTTTCAAAGAAGCGCTGGTACAAGAATGTACTTTCACATTTATATAGCTGCCAATCTTACTCTGTTCCTTTGGAAAAACAATCATTTTGTTTTGGTCATTACGACCGCAATAGTCATCGTCTGATCGTTTAGAAACTTTCTCAACAAGTACTTTGTAAGTCTTGCCAATACAAGCTTGATTAGCCTCTAAGGCATGTTTCATTTGCTTGTCAATAACTTCTCGAAGACGTCTCTTTTTTATTTCTTCTGGAATATCATCTTCCAACTTTCGAGCAGCCAAGGTGCCGGGTCTTTCAGAATAAAAGAACATATATGCCATGTCATACTGGACAATGTCCATAATACTCAATGTTTCTTGATGTTCTTCCTCTGTTTCCGAACAAAATCCAGTGATGATGTCAGTTGATATAGCACAATCTGGAATAATACGCTTAATCGCATCTACACGATTGAGATACCATTCACGCGTATAGGTTCGATTCATCAAATCTAATACCCTAGAATTACCCGATTGAACTGGCAAGTGAATGTAATTGCAGACGTTCTCTCTTGCTGCCATTACTTCCAAGACTTCGTCGGTCATATCTTTGGGGTGTGAGGTAGAAAAACGCACGCGTAAATCAGGGTGCACATCTGCCACCATGCTCAACAAATTCGCAAAAGATACCTGAGCTTCTTCTGCTGGATTTTTCCATTTATACGAATCCACATTTTGACCCAAGAGTGTAACTTCTCGATAACCCTTATCGAAAAGTTCTTGCGATTCAGCTACGATTGAGAATGCATTTCTGCTCCGCTCACGTCCTCGTGTAAAAGGCACTACGCAGAAAGAACACATGTTATCACAACCTCTCATAATACTTACGAAAGCCGTTACGCCATTTCGATCTAATCGTACTGGACTAATATCTGCGTAAGTCTCTTCTTTTGAAAGGAACACATTTACAGCATCTTGACCAGTCTCTGCTACATTTACCAAGTTCGGTAAATCGCGATATGCATCTGGTCCACAAACAATGTCCACCAACTGCTCTTCTTCCAGCAATTTATCTTTCAGGCGTTCTGCCATGCAACCCAAGATCCCAATTACAGAATCTGGCTTTTTCTTCTTAACCGCCTTGAGCTCGATCAGTCTTTTTCTAATGCGATCTTCCGCCTTTTCACGAATAGAACAGGTGTTTAACAATATCACATCTGCTTCATCATGGTCTCTCGTAATTCTATAGCCCTCCCCTTGCAATATAGAGGCTACAATTTCGCTGTCTGAAAAATTCATCTGACAGCCATAACTTTCGATATAAAAACGCTTACCATTGTCAGGAACTAATCCTTCAGCACTTGCTGCTTCCAGTGCTTCTCCTTGGCGTTCTTCCCCGAGCAAATCTTTTTGCTTCTCGTCAAACTTGAGGGTTGGATTATCGTTGTACATGCTACTTTCTAAATTTCTCACAAAGTTAGGGCATTTCGCGTGACAAAATGTCACCTTTTTACAAATTGCTAAGCTCCCCGATTCTAGATACCAACAACAATTCTTTGGTTAATTTCATCACTGCAACCTGAAGTATCAAAATCATTAGGGAAGCAGTTTAGGGATGCAAAGTACATAACTGTCCGTCTTTGAACTGGTTCCCAACGTCATTGATATTTTCGAAAGCACTTCGCAAGAAAGCCTCGCCAAAACCCCGCTGTGTTTGCGTTTTCTGCCTAGTATTTCTGAAAAAAGCCTTGTCGTCCGGAACTAGTTCAATTTCAAACACTTATAGATACAGCACATTCCTAAGCTTCGCTTTTAATTACAAACTGAGAAAGCAAAATGGCAGAAACAAACGATCAACTGGTCATCGAGGCAAGAAACTATATAAGTCGCATTGTTGATTTCCCTGAAAAAGAAATTGCAGGTGTCCTTGTTGACAGAGTCGACATATGGAAATTCGCAAACAAAGTACGAGTACTACTTATTGCTCGTGAATTTATGGAGCAGCAACCTTTTCCGATTCGAAAAATGTCTCCCGAAGTATTTATTCCTCTATTGGATGAATCAGCACTAGTTGCTGATGAGCGAATCGCCAAAATGTATGCGAGTTTGATTATCTGCTTTTCAAATCCTGAATCTTACAATATGGTTCATCCCTCCTACCCCAAAGTCTTAGGCCAGCTTTCAAAACTGGATGTGCAACTTTTGGAGTCCATGTATGCCGGTATTCAGCATGGTGGTTTCGACTTCAAGGAAAAAGGCTTCACCTTAGAGACCGTTTGCAAAATTTTCAAATTTGACAAGCATCAAGCCGCCCTTTCTTTTCAAAATCTTTGGCGAGTAGGAATTTGTCATAAGGGCCATGGCTTAGATGCCTTAAACGAGAATATGATCGTCTTCACCAGCTATGGTTGGCAATTTATTGCTGCTTGTAAAGTCATCAAGTAAGTCTAAGTTTGATTTGTACTCAGGAAGTGTTCACATTTATTTCAAAAAAACGTATTTACTTCCAACCATTTACTACTTAGTAGCACCTATTTATTCGTATTAGATAATGGACGGGATTTTGAGCGATCCTGTTAAGCGATTGTCCTTTACGACACTGAGTTTATTACTAATTTCTAAAATAAATAAAAATGAAAAAAAGTTTAGTACTTGTTGCACTATTACTGGCTTCTTTCAGCATGCAGGCACAGGAGGTTACTGCAATGACGGGAGAAAGCGAGGTAACGGCTGTAACAGGTGAAACTGGAGAAAGCGAGGCTTCTGAAGAATCAGAAGAAAGTGAAGCTACTGGTGAAACTGGAGAAAGCGAAGCGTCAGAAGAATCAGAAGAAAGTGAAGCTACTGGTGAAACTGGGGAAAGCGAAGCATCAGAAGAATCGGAAGAAACTAGTGAGGAAGGACCTGTTGAGCCAAAGATGCTTTTTGGAGATCTTGATTTAGACCAAATCGGTGTTAAAACAAAGGCAGATAATGCATTCGAATTCACGTCAGCAAAGCCACGACTAGATGACGAAGATA
>CALFBW010000242.1 GCA_937951415.1 uncultured Chitinophagales bacterium
GTTGAATATTTCAACATTCAGCTTTTCTTGATTTACACTTTTCAAACTCAATTCAACAATCCCATTGGTCGGGTTCGGAAAGAGTTTCAAAGATCCAGGCTCCGGTAAAACGGTCAATCCTGAACCCACTTCTTCCGATTCGAATGGCTCATTAGAATACATGACTAATGCCGAACCTACAACGATATTGGGATTGAATCCATTATCACAATCTACACAGGTAACTCCTGTCACGCAGTTCGGGTTGTTCGGATGACACTGATCTACATAATCTTCAGCAAAGACATAATCCAGCTCTACAGACCCAGCGCTAACAAAATCATCAAGATCGAAATCGTAGAATTGTGAAATTGCTCCGGGACAGAAACCTGCTCGATTGTTGGTCCAAGTCCCGAATTGATCATCACAACCGTCAGGATTTTCACTACAGATTTGCCAGTAATCGTGCAAAAAAGTCTGCTCACCGTCCACCCAAACGTGATGTTCCGTTTGATAAAACTCTGCTGCATTTCCTGTATTGAATGCACCTGCCTCGGTATCATTCCATCCGTGGCCTGAGGAAACCAATTTCAATCTTGCTGCTTCTACATTTTCAGGGAAATCTACATTAATTGCTTCAACGGGTTGTAAATTGGCAAAATCTCCAAACTGATAAGTTCCTGTCCACATTGGTAATACTTTCGAATGCGGATAAGTAGGTTCTCCAGCTCGATAATCTAGCCTCAAATTCCATTCGTAACCGTTTCCAAAAGTGACAGACTTCACTCGAAGCTCTACTTGTCCTCTCAAAACACTTGCAAAATCGGTGAGATCAATTACAGACTCACAGGCCTTTTGGAAAGGTGTGATGTAGTGAATTAACTCAAACCATTCTCCTTCCTGAGTACGTGCTTGTATTGTGGCTGTTCTATCATATAGATCACATCCTCCGGGAGGACAATTTAATTCTAAGGTTCCGATGATTTGATCGTAAGCCGCAGCAGAAGATGGTAAATCGACGGTAATCGTTTCAGTGGTAATGGCGCTATTTATTAAAACATCGGTAAAAGCATCTACTTGAGTATCCTCAGCAGTTTCTACCAAGGTCACTTGTGCTTCCGTATTTGAAGAAGCGCCGTAATTGTTGAATGCTTTTACTGTTAGGAAAAAGGTTCCGTAATCAGAAGGCTTCCAATTGGCAGTGTAATAACCGTTTCCGTGATCGGTTGCATCAATGGATTGTCCGTCAATGTTGAATTGCACATTTTGCACGTTCAGCAATTCAGGATATTGAATACTTGAAAAGGCTGCCAAACGGACAGATGCCAAATCAGTTACTGGTACAGTTCCTTGTAGCGGGTGTTTCAAATCGGTGATAGGCGTTGTTTGATTGGGATCTACTACTTGAAAACTCTGCAAGACTTCAGAGGCAGCGGAAAATTCTCCATTCCCTTCCTGATTAGCAGCAACGACAACTTCACCTGGAGTTCCGTCGAGGGTAATGGTATTGCCAGCAATAGAAGCAGGACCCGATACAATTGACAAACTTACTGGAAGCTCTGAGCTGGCATCTACTGAAACGTCGAAAGGTTCAGCGCTCACCAATTTGTTAGGAATGCCTTCGAAGGAAATGGTTTGAAAACCCGCTTGCAGTTCTCCATTGAAGTTGGAGTCATCTCCTGTAAGTGCAAAACCTATAATATCGGCATCTCTTACTCCTGACTCCACTTCTGAAATCAACTTATCTATAGAGGTATTGTCACCTCCTGGATCTCCTTGATTGTGCTTGTAGTACAACTGTAAATTCGGCTCGTCACCTGCTAGTTCATTCATCATGATGCCTTCCAAATCAGCAGCGGTGAGGGCTTTGTCCCAAACCGTCACTTCATCCGATCTTCCTCCGAGGTAAAAATTCAAATCGGCGAGTATACTTCGGCCGATGGTGAAAGGGATATCGGTTTCGGTAATTTGTCCAGAGGCGTTTGCGCTTCCCACCAATACAGCATCTACATAGAGGTATATTTTCGAACCGTCGTACACCCAAGCAAAATGCTGCCATGTTTCGGGCAGCACTGTAAACGGAGGGGAAACAAATTCAAAGAGCTGCGTGGTTTCTAAACGACATTCCAAGACTCCGTTGTTTAACTGGATGAGATAGAAGCCTTGATTCGGAGATCGAAAGCCCATCATTCCCTGTCCGTATTCCAATGCGTCATGATAGAACCAACCCGCCATGGAGAAAGCATCTTTGTTCGCAATGTATTGCGAAGCATCATCTAATCGCACATAATCGTCTTGTCTATCATAGTGCAAGTATTGATTGCTTTGTGCCATCAATTGTGGGCCTACAAAGCAAAAAGCCATTAGCAATAAAAACGCGTAAAATTTTCGCATGCTTTTCTTTTATTTATTACTTACTATTTTCTAAAAATTCATTTGACTGTCAAATCTTAAGGCATCCACCACAGTTTGGTTGTTGTTTCATCTCCGCCCATGATTCCTACTTGCGAACTCCAATTGGTAGGATTATTTGTTGTTTCGGAAGGAGGATATGTAAATCGATAAAAAGTATTGTCTGGTCCTTGTCTTGGCGTCGCATTTGTTCTTCTTAAAAGCGAAAAAGCTTCCCAAGGTTGTCGAAAGGCATCCATCCAACGCTGTTCATAAATCAATTTCAGTTTATCCTCACTGGTAAAGATATTGAGATTGGGGTGATTTGCGATAGTAAAAAGTTCACTAAAAGGAATAACTGTTGGTTGTTGGACCCAAATTTCGGAGTTAAGCATGACCTTTTGCCAAAAGGCAAAGGATTCTGTGAGACCTTGAAGGTATTGGGACTCGGCCTCATTTTCATTTTGTGACACACCAATTCCACGCATATATAATTCCGCTTTAATGAAATGCACTTCTGCTGCCGTCATAATGATTTCAGGAATATCGCGCTCGTCTCGAATGAGATAGTATTCAAATGCCGAATAAATATTACTCATGCCTTTAAAGCCGTAATTTCCATCACGTTGTTGCTGATAGGGGATTCCGCCTGAAGGCTCAATTCCAGCAGCTGGAATTTGGGGAAATGCTACCCATTCATTATCGTTATTTGTATCAAAAAATAGATGCGCTCTTAGGTCATAAATACCTGATCCATCGGTATTGTCATTTTCCGATAGCAAATTCCAGATTGTGGAGCCCATGCGCAATTTATTATGTTCTCGAAATGACCAATTCACTCCCTGATTTAGCCAATTTTGTTGTCTAGGTGTCATCAGTACATCTTGTCCCACATCAATTAATGGAGCACTACTATTTATTATTTCAGCAACAATCTCTGCCGCGTAAGCTTCATCGACTTCAGCCATACGCAGCGCATGACGCAAACGTAGAGAATTTGCAAAAGCTTCCCATCTAAATAAGAAATTACTAAACAGATTGTCGAAACCATTGATATTCAAATAAGCTTCTCCAGATTCTGTAACAGGTACACCATCGAAGTTCATATTATTGACCGCCCACTCTAAATCTTCTAGCAAAGAGCGATAAATGGATTCCTGACTATCAAATTTCGGACGAACAAAGTCAGTACTCTCGAATCCCTTTCCCGCATCGAAATAGGGAATCGCTCCAAATAAATCAGTTAAACGAAAAGTCTTATAGGCACGAATAATCAATAACTGCGCCCGTACATTATTGGTCGCCTCTTGATCTCCTTCGTGGGCATCTAAGCGCCGCTCAATTTCTCGAATATCTGCTAGCGCACTATAGTAATTCGCCCAAACATCTTCCGTACCAATACTAAAATTCTGAAAAGATTCCGCGGTTAAGGCAGCTTGTTGCGTGACTTGATACAGTTTTTCATTATGCAAATAAAATTGCTCATTCCATCCCAATTGCAAGGATGAAATGACCGAATTAAATAGTGGTCCAATTTCCGTTTCTGTTGGATCGAAGGGATTCTGATTTATTTCTTCAAAGTCTTTTTCACAAGCAGTAAAAAGAAATAAAAATAAAAACGGAAATATTATTTTGATACTTCTCATTTGCCTAAAATTTTGCTTGCACTCTAAAACTAAAAGAGCGCATTCCTGGATAAGATGCCCATTCTAAACCTTGGGCATTTCCAGAACCATTGTTTCCTTCGGGATTAATATTATCGGGAAGGCTGGTATAAATGTAAAAGAGGTCGCGACCAACTAAGGAAAATTCGAGCTCTTGAAAAGCCTTCCATTTTCTCGCCATGCTTGCTGGCAATTGATAAGACAAAGAAACTTCTCGCATTTTCACCCAAGTGTTATCTAATACTCCGGGAGAAGATAAGAAACGTCCCCAACCACCGGCATTCGGTATATATTTAAAAAGATAGTGCACCACTTCTTCATTGGGCGTTCCGTCGGCATGAACACCTTCGAGTATCACACCGATATTACTGGTAATCTCATCGGGATCTGTGTAAGGCAAACCGCCGCCGTCGCGTTCCAATAAGGTTTCAGGACTTTGACCTGTTTGCAAACCAATCACATAAGAACCTGCGTAAACATCTCCGCCGATTTTCGCATCAGCGAGTAGGGATAGTCTGAAATTTTTATATTTAATTTCGGAATTCCATCCAGCAATAAAATCTGGAGAAGCGTTTCCAATAGGTACTCGATCTTCTGTTACTTCGTAATGCGTTCCTTCGTCGTTTACGATCCGTTCTCCATTTTCGTGGTAGACATAGTCATAGCCTACAATAGTTCCATATTCTTGACCAGCCTCTACGGCTATGGCGGGTCCATTTAAATCCCAGATATCAGCTAATTCCAAAATTTGCGCTCCGTCTCCTAAATCGAGCACATGGTTTCGATTTCGGTTGATATTAAAAGCCGTTCTAAAATAGCCTTTTCGCCCTGCCCAAACATCGCAAGACAGACTTGCTTCCCATCCTCGGTTTCTCAATTCACCAGCATTGGTAACAAACTGTGGTGCTCCCGAAGAAAGTGGTAGCGGGGCTTGCAATATTTGATCATAAGAAGAAATATTATACCAAGTGAAATCTAGATTAATTTTATCTTCCCAAATTCCTGCTGAAATTCCAAGTTCATACGAATTTGCTCTTTGGGGTTTCAATTCGATGGCAGGAATTGTACTTGGCAAAGAGGTACTTTGCACATTACCGAAGGAACCCGTATCATAAATAAAGTCTAGCTGAAAAGGCTCAGTATCGGAACCAGTTTGCGCAAAAGCAGCTCGCAATTTCAAGAAATTTACTGCTCCCCAATTCATGGGAACTGCTTCAGTAACAATCCAACTCAAAGAAGCAGCTGGATAGAAATAGGAGTTATTATTTATTGGCAAAGAAGAAGACCAATCGTTTCGGGCCGTTAGCTCTAGGAATAAATAATTACGAAAAGAGACGTTCAAAAATGAATACAGCGAATTAATGTCTTTATTAAAGCGTTGCTCGGAAGGTAAAGGCACACTTAATTGATCGGCATAATTATTTAATGCAAATAAACGAGGGTTCGCCCATTCCCCACTTTCTCCTTTTATTCCGTACAAACGTCGTTGCCATTTCGTTCCTCCAAAAGAGAGTTTCAAATTAAATGCGCTGTCCAAAAACTTATCCTTGTAAGCGGAAACTAAAAATTCGGAAATCTGAACGCGATCTCTTAGCAGTTCGTTGCTGTAAAACCCTTCTTCGATTCCTAAATTATCAACGGGATCATGTCGGGTTTCGAATTGATCCAAACTAAAATCTAATCCAGTCCGACCTGTTGCTAAAAGCCAAGGCGTAATTTGATAATTCAAGGAAATAGACCCAATTAATTTGTCTCTTTTTAAAGTTGTATTTCTGTGATAGGTATTCCACCACAAATTGGGTGGCGAGAAGGTAAACGGATAGTTACCCCCGTAATCGTTTCTAGTTCCGTCGGGTAAAATATTAATATCTTGTTCTAAGCCTTTGTAGGATCTCGGCCAAGAGTAGAGTATTCCCTTTCCGAAGGAGGACTCATTATCGTCTCCTAGACTTGGGCTGTTTAAACGACCGTAATCGATATAGTTCATAGATACATCAGCTGTTACTTTTTCTGAAAGTTTCACGCGCGCTCCAAGGTTCGCTGTATTTTGCTGATAGGTACTATTAGGAACGACCGCGTCATGATCGGTTGAGGTAAGGGAAACCCGAATGGTACCTAAGTCATTTCCACCCGAAAAGGCGACATTGTGCGTAGTGGTTCGCCCGTTCTTAAAGTAGGCTTTTAAGTTATCTGGTTGCGGATCAAAAGGCCGCAACTCACCATCCCACCAACGCACCAATTGTCCTTGCATTTCAGGTCCCCAAGAAACACCTGTTGAATAAAAACCGAACAATTCTGTTGTTGGTTTCCCAAAAGGACCATCGTTCACATAAGTTCCGAGCGGGTATTTGTATTCTCCTGCGTCATTCAATTCTAAAACTGGTGTGGTCAATTGATTGGGACCACCCGCTCCGTATTTGTTTTGGACAGATCGATAACGGAAAGGTTGAATGACTTTATGCGTGAGGGAAT
>CALFBW010000243.1 GCA_937951415.1 uncultured Chitinophagales bacterium
TACACTTACGGTGAATACACCGATCAAACATACACTCCATACCTTGGCTACAAAGAAGTGAGACAAGCATGGGGAGAAAGCCCGGAAGGTGTGTGCGCTTTGAGTCAGATGGCTTCTGAGATGAATTTGAATGTAATGCTAAAACCTTCCATTTGGTATCCAGGACATGGATGGCCAGGTGATTTCTATTTAGATTCTGAAGAAGATTGGATCGAATGGCAAGACAACTATCGAGCTTTCATTATGGGCTACGCAGAACAAGCAAATGCCTGTGGTGTAGATCTCATCTGTATTGGAACAGAAATGAAGCGTTGCATCATTTATCGCCCCGTCTTTTGGAAGCAGTTAATCAAAGATGTCCGTTCGGTCTTTTCTGGAAAACTAACATACGCGGCCAACTGGGATAATTTTGAAGACATCCCCTTCTGGGATGAGCTGGATTATATAGGGGTGGATGCCTACTTCCCTTTGAGCGACGAAAGAACACCAAGTACCGATGAGTTAATCAAAGCTTGGAAAAAGCCAGCAGCTAGTCTAGAAAGTTTCGCTCAAAAATTTGATAAGCAAATTATTTTCACAGAGTACGGATACAAAAGCCTGGATCAAGCAGTATGGAGACAATGGGAAATTGAAAACCTCGTAGGCTTTTATCATGCGAACCTTCAAGTGCAAATAAATGCCTACGAAGCGATCTACCAATCCTTCTGGACAGAGGACTGGTTCGGGGGAGGATTCATCTGGAACTGGCAGCATTATCATGCCCTTGCTGGAGGCCCAAATGACGACGACTACAGCCCGCAAAATAAACCTGTAGAAGACCTCATAAAAAGTTGGTATTCTCGATAATTTATCTATCGGTCAATATGACAGGATTTACTGCTGCTAAATTGTGCTCACTGAATAAGGTGGAGCACTAAAGCCATAACTGACCTTTCCATAGCTCCACCTCCAATTGTGCGCTATTTTGTCTCATTTACAAACTAAAATATGAGACAAAACATCCACAATACATGCAACAGATTCATTTACAATTATTTATACAGCAATCTAGTGTTTTCGTGGCTTTAGATTCACTTTATGATTTATATACATATATACGCTCCTTGAAAAATCAGTATTTAGGATTTAGTATGTGCAAAACGAAAAATACTTCCGATTTTTCTTCCTTCTTTCTTTCTGAAACGACATTTTTTGGTGACCTTTATTGTCCCTTTCAAGCAAAGGATTTTCGAACTCCAATCTATCTCTTTTGATGACTACTCACAGCGTGGATGCCGTATGGAAAAATTGTCTCACGACAATTAGGCAGCACGTGAATCAGCAGAGCTTTAAAACTTGGTTTCAGCCCATCGATCCGGTGAAGCTGGAGAATAGTATATTGACTATTCAAGTACCGAGTAAGTTCTTCTACGAGTGGTTGGAAGAACACTATGTTAGTCTGCTAAGTAAAACCATCAAACGCGAACTTGGTGAGGAAGCTCGCCTAGAATACCGTATTGTCGTTGACAATGGTGGAAGCAGTCAAAATGCAATGACTTTTAATGGTTCAAAAACCGGAAAGCAACAAGCAGATAAGAGCAGGCAAGTGACGGAAGGCATGTATGGGAATATCAAAAACCCATTCGTTATTCCAGGAATCAGAAAATTGGAGATTGATTCTCAGTTAAATAAAAACTATCGATTCGATAATTTTGTCGAAGGAGAATGTAATCAATTGGCCCGTTCAGCAGGTTTTGCTGTTGCGAATAAGCCAGGAGGAACTGCCTTCAACCCATTGGTACTTTATGGAGGTGTTGGATTAGGGAAAACCCACCTAGCACAAGCCATCGGAAATTACGTAAAGGACAACTTTCAAACGAAAACCACTCTATACGTTTCCAGCGAAAAATTCACGAATCAATTCATTGATGCCGTGAAACAAGGCTCCATAAACGACTTCGTACATTTTTATCAATTGATTGACTTACTCATTGTTGATGATATCCAGTTCTTCGCAGAAAAAGAGCGAACACAGGATATATTCTTCCACATATTCAATCACCTACATCAGTCAGGAAAACAAATTGTCCTCACTTCTGATCGCCCTCCAAAAGATTTGGAAGGCATGGAAGAGCGTTTGCTTTCTCGATTCAAATGGGGACTAACTACCGACCTGCAAATTCCTGCCTTCGAAACTCGAATGGCTATTCTGGAGCAAAAAATGCTCAGCGAGCAGGTAGATATTCCTAGAGAAGTAGTGGAGTACGTGGCTTATAACATCAATACAAGTATCCGAGAATTGGAAGGGGCATTTGTATCGCTTGTAGCACAAGCGAGCCTAACCCGTAAAGAAGTAGACCTTACTTTGGCTAAGAAAATTGTAAAGAGCTGTATCAACAGCATCTCAAGAGATATATCCATACCCTTTATTCAAAAAACGGTATGTGAGCACATGGACATCGACATGGAAAAAATTGTGAGCAAGACACGCAAACGTGAAATTGTTCAAGCAAGACAAATTGCGATGTACTTCTGTAAACAATTCACAGATCAATCCCTCAAGAAAATTGGTGGAGCCTTCGGTGGACGTGATCACAGTACGGTGATTCACTCCTTCCAAACGGTTCAAAATCTAGCAGAGACCGACAAAGATTACCACAGAAATCTAATTCAGATTGAAAAGGTGATCAAGATGTCAATGGCTTAGCCTTAGGAAAGCATCCTTAACTTATTCCGATTTTTTCTTCTTGCCAACACAGTAAAATACTGTGAGTTGAATGGCAATGCCGTTTTATCTATTCAATAAATGGGTAAGCGTGAGAACAAACATATTGGTTTTTATCGAAGGGTCTAAACCAACACTCTCTTCTCGCCAGTATTGAGCGGTTAAGCTTGTGCGATTATCACAAACAAACTTCCATCCAATTTGGTAACGGACTCTTCTCATTGCGTTGACGCCGTTTAATTGAAAGAACCAATCGTTTCCAACGAAAAGCGTGTGCGCCGTACCGATTGGATAAGATATGCGCGGTATGTATCTCAAAAAGTCGGCATCATTAATTTGGATATCAAAAGCTAAATGCAAACGCAAAGCATTTCGGATAGTTAGCTTACGCCACTTAAACTGATGGGCAACATCCGTAAACATAAAAGTTCGATCCGGCAGATCGTTGGGTCGCAAAAAATGCCGCCCCAGTAATTGAAAAGAAACGCCTTTCTTAAATTTACGTCGTACTGCAAGATCCAAACTCACATCGATGTGACTAGGCTCTGTTAACTCTACCCGCTCGATGGGGATAGCAGCGAAAGACCATTTATCATCCAACTTATAAATAAGCTGACTGGCCAACCACGAATGCTGATTATCCTGCCCCAGAACAGTCTCAGCATTTATTAGCAATAAAAAACAAAAAATGGCAAGTCCTATTGCCGATTGCTTGATTAAAACAGAAGTCACTTTCACAGTCTAAAAGTATGATAATAGAGGAAATTCCCAGCCTAAAATTCAGATAAAGCCGAGAATTGAAAAGACTCTGTCAGCTTCGGCAAACACTTTTTAAGACTTGCACTTAGTTTCTCAATGATGGCCGCTTGATCATGTAAAACAATGATGGAACCCGCTCGCACGTTTTGTAATAAATTTGTTTGCAACTGCCCTACATTCAAGGCATGATCAAAATCACCTGGCATCACGTCCCAAAAAACCAAACAACAATCTCGTCGCAAGCTTTGGTATTGCTGCCAACTTAGTTTTCCATAGGGTGGCCGAAACAACTTAGTCTCTAAATACTCCAAACTTCTATGGGCATTCTGGAGATAGATTTCCTTGGATGTTTTCCATCCATTGAGATGTTTCCAGCCGTGTGCACCAATTCTATGTCCTTCACCCCTGATACGTTTGACCAAGTCAGGATACTTTTCAGCATTCTCTCCTAAGCAGAAAAAAGTAGCCTTAATATGGAACGATTCTAGGAGCTCCAACAGTTCTGGAGTGGAATGAGGATCGGGGCCGTCATCAAAAGTCAAGTAAACGCTCTTCTCTTCTCTCGACTTATGCCATAGCACATCGGGAAAGCTCTTAGTGAGTATAGAAGGGATTTTCTTGAAATACATCCTTGTGAATGTCGCTTATGATTGATAAAATCGGAAAAGAATGCAACAGGTTTTACCTTTGCACACTCTTAGCCACAGGTCGAAAATACTAATTAATGAAAGTACGTACACGTTACGCTCCAAGTCCAACAGGATTTCAGCACATGGGAGGCATCAGAACTGCCCTTTACGCCTATTTATTTGCCAAAAAACACCAAGGCGATTTCGTTTTGCGTGTAGAGGATACGGATCAAAGCAGATATGTAGAAGGAGCGGAAGAGTACATCATTGACAGTTTGAACTGGTTGGGCCTACAACCAGATGAGGGCGTCGGTTTCGGAGGAGACTTTGGTCCCTACCGCCAATCTGATCGCAAGGCCATTTACAAGCAATACGTTGATCAATTAATCGAATCGGGGCACGCTTATTACGCCTTCGATACAGCGGAAGAATTGACTGCTAAACGAAAAGAGGTTGAAAAATCCCAACGACCGGAGCCAGCATATTCTCCTCTCTTTCGTCACGAAATGCGTAATTCAATTTCTTTAGATGCGAAAGAAGTAGCAGCGCTTTTAGCAGAAGGAGCTTATACAGTTCGTGTAAAAATTCCCGCACACGAAGAAGTCATTGTTAAGGATTTGATTCGTGGAACCGTGAGTTTCCAATCAAATTTGATGGACGATAAGGTCTTGTTCAAATCGGATGGGATGCCTACTTACCACATGGCAAATGTGGTGGACGATCACTTGATGGAAATCACCCACGTTATCCGTGGAGAAGAGTGGTTGCCTTCTACACCTTTGCATGTTTTGCTTTACCGTTTCCTAGGCTGGGAAGACAGCATGCCCGCTTTTGCACATTTGCCTTTGATCCTAAAACCCGAAGGAAATGGAAAATTGAGCAAACGTGCAGCCGATAAATTAGGCTTCCCTGTGTTTCCATTGGCTTGGGAACATCCTACTACTGACGAAAGCTCGAATGGTTATAAAGAATTAGGATTCTTTCCAGAGGCGTTTATAAACATCTTGGCATTTTTGGGTTGGAACCCCGGAACGGAGCAAGAGATCTTTAGCCTCGATCAACTCATCGCTGAATTCAGTATTGATCGAGTGGTAAAATCTGGTGCGCGCTTTAATTTTGAAAAAGCACAGTGGTACAATCAAGAATACTTGCGGACAAAAACAGGCGAAGAATTATGCAATGATGCTTGGACAGCTAAACCTCCGTTTGTAGGTGAAGACGATAAAGACCTAGTCGCAAAGCTCTGTGATTTATTAAGAGAAAAACTGACCTACCCAGCTGATGTATGGGCTTTGTCTACCTATTTTTTTCAGCGCCCTTCTGAGTACGACGGAAAAACTGTTCGTTCTAAATGGAAAGGAGAAAATAAAGACAAAATCAAAGGCTTAGTAGATCAATTGAAAGCCTTGAGCAATTTTAATGCTCTAGACATTGAGAAAACCGTAAAAGGCTATATTGAAACTAACAGTCTTTCCTTTGGTAACATTCTTTTACCGCTTCGCATTATGCTGACAGGTGTAAAGGGCGGGCCTTCTGTTTTCGAGATAGCCGAGATAATGGGCAAAGCGGAAAGTATGCAACGCTTAGATATCGCTATGGAAGCATTTGAAAAAATGACTTCAGAATCCTAAGCTATTACTCTAATAAAAGATTAATAAATGACGCCCTTCAAAAGAGCCATTGACATTTTTATTCAGCTATTTTTTATTATTGGATTCGTCTATGCTGCCTATCAATTGTTTTTCGTTTTTAGAAACCCTGTTGGTGGCATCGTATTGTTCGGTAGTGCTAGTGATATTGAGCATGAATTATTGATTGTCCGTCGACTTTATGCACTTGAGTTTTGGCTCATATTTATTGGCTATATGCTTTATGTGGCGCTAAAAGACCAAGTACTGCGGATTAGGAGATAGTCAATTTTCTTCTTGCCCAAGCTCGCATTACGGAAATCAGGAATCCCACTGCAGGGAAGCTGTATTTATTAAATTGTCGCCAACAATCATTCCTTGTTGAAACTAAAATGTTACGGCTAGATTATATTAATACCTCAAGAGATAAGCATAAATAGACAACACTTTCATACTTAAATTCAAGTAATAAATGCTTAGGATTGCTTTAATACTAAGGGGTACAAAGTACAACTGTCCGATTTGAACTGGTTCCCGACGACCTTTACATTTTCAAAACTACTTCCTTAGAAAGCATCGACAAAGCCCCGCTTTCTAAGCGTTTTCTGCCTCGTATTTCCCAAAAAAGCTTTGTCCTCGGGAACCAGTTCAATTTCAGACACTTATATACAGGGCATTCCTAGGCTTCTAATCTTTTCGATGGATATCATTCATGGCAATCTTCAGAAGTGCTTATCTTCAACTACATTTTACTATGATGTCAAAGGGCTCGACCTTTAAAAAATATACTCATGAAAAAGAAAATAATTCTAGGTTTACTTTTTATTGGGATTGTAATTTCAGGAATCTTTCTTTACAATTTAGGTCAACGGCCAGATCGGGAATACCCTTCCTTTCCGCTTGAGCCAGAAAAAAATGCAGCAACGGTTAACGACAGTATTCCATTACGGGATGTAGTGGTCGCTGGTAACAATTGGGATGGAGTCATCACTATTTTCGATCCCAACACTTTTGAAATTATCAAGAAGATCAGCGCCATGCCTGACCGAGAAGAGCGCTTTGAAGAAATTTATTCAGGGGTCAAAAGAAGGCTCGCTGCAGGAATTATTCGAGACCTTATCGGGGAGGGCAATGATCAACTAGTGGACGACATGTTTACCTCAAACGATGGTCGGTACATTTATGCTTCCAGACCTAGTTTCGCAGATGTTGTAGCCATTGATGTAAATTCGGGTGAAATCGCTTGGCGTACACCAGTCGAAGGACTCCGAGCTGATCATTCAGCGATATCTCCCGATGGAAAAATATTCTTGGTTTCAGCTTCGACTGCACGGAAGGTTCATGCCATCGATGTTTCCACCGGAGAAATCGTAGGCAATTTTGAGTCTGGAGACCAACCTCATGAAAATACCTACTCCGAAGATGGTTCTAAAATCTACCACGCTAGTATCGGTAAAGTCTATCTAGCTTCTCCAATGTTCGATTTCCTAAAAGGCGACCGTTGGTTTCAAATTGTGGATGCCAATACTTACGAAATCATTCGACGGGTAGATATGAAGGAAAAGCTGGAAGAAGCTGGCTTCGATTGGGTAGATCGAGCTATTCGCCCGATGGCAATTACCAAAGATGAAAAATTTGCCTATTTACAAATTTCATTGTTTCACGGTTTTTTTGAGTACGATATAGAGAATGATAAAATCACCCGAAAACTGGAATTACCTATTCCGGAAGAAAATAAAAACCTCGCCTATGGAGATCACCTCTTGAATTCTGGACACCACGGAATTGCACTCAGCGGAGACGACAAAACCATTTGCGTGGCTGGCACCATGGATGGATACATTGCTATTGTGGACAGGGAGACCTTCGAATACCATACCATCAAACTTTCTGACGATCCCAAAAAAGCTAAACCTTACTGGGCTACTTCTAGCAAAGATGGTACAAAGGCATACGTTTCTATTAGTGGTTTAGATAAGGTCTCAGTGGTGGACTATGCTTCTGGAAAAGTAGTAGCTGAAGTTCCCGTAGGCAATCACCCACAACGCGTTCGGAATGGACAATTGAGATTGAAATAAATGACTATTAAATAAAAGCGAAAAGGCAGCTTGATCTCCTTGAGAGTTCTAGAAAAATCTCTTTCTTCTAGCATTTATTTTTATTTAGAAAATCATAGATAAAATTAAGAAAAGGGCAAGCATCGCAGAAATTGAAGTAAACCAACCCAAGCTCCTTGATTTTGTCCAGCCCGACAAGCCCACAGCAATGAGCAAGGCTATAATTCCGAACATAAAACTCAAAACTCCAAGTGTTCTTGGAAAAGTAAAATCGGATGATGCTAAAGGAAACGGAAATCCTTTGGTGGTCAACATCAAAAGATTGGTCATTGCAAAAATAGAAATCAGAAATAAAACTGTAGCGCTGATTGAGGCACGAAACAAGTGATTGTAAATTTTCCCTTCCTCCTTTATTCCCAAAAGTCCAACCACCATTGTCAAAGAAAAACCAGCTAATAAGGCATTAATCACAAGCGTATGCTCTGCTAATTTATTCATATACTCTACTGGAAGTTCCATCATAATGCACTCTTATTTATTGTTAAAGAATCATGTAATAAAAAGGCCAAAAAGAAAACAAGAATGGAAGCATTTAGTCCTGCAACCATCAAATAATTTCCAACAGAAGGAATAAAGAAGTAAATGCCAATAATAAAAGCGTAAATAAATATGGGATTAAAAATAGACAGCCATCTTTTCAAGTCGTTTTTTGATTGTTTTCCTAAATAAAAAATCAGGAGCGCGATTGACAAAAAGGAAACGACGAGAATCGCGACCAATCCATCGTGCATCAAAGTGGCAGCGTTCATGATTTCTTCTCCATGTTGACCCGACTTTTGCAACAAACCCATAAAGGCAGCCATCGCATGATAACTTACTCCTAAGACGAAAAGGTAAGCGATGCAAATAAAAACGTGTTGCTGCATTTGCGTTTTATTGGGAAACAATCGCTTTAGGAAAACGTGAAAACCCAACATTTCTAGGGGAATGAGCAGCAAGCCCATGAAATAACCCCAAACGATTCCAGAGATACTTACATCTTGAAAGAAAGCAAAGTCGCCTAAATGGTAGTCACCATTAGGCGAATAGAGCAGATAAACGTCCGCCACACAGCCTAAAGCAGCAGCAATAATAGCCACGATTAAGAACAGTCGATCCATTTCCAAATGTAGCAATACATTCCTTTATTATCTTAGCGGGAACTTGGCAGGGGCATTGATACGTTTTAGAAGAAAATAGTGACATGCCTAAAAAGAAGCCTTTAAAGGGAAAACCAGTAGTGCACAAGGCCTTAGATGGTTTTGACATACAGCTCAACGAGTTTGGAGAGTTAAGCAGCAATCTTAAAATGGATAAGTTGAATGCTTTCTTGAATGCACGAGTAGACGACAAGAAATTGACGGACGAGCA
This sequence comes from uncultured Chitinophagales bacterium, assembly GCA_937951415.1. Lineage (GTDB taxonomy): Bacteria > Bacteroidota > Bacteroidia > Chitinophagales > UBA2359 > CALFBW01. The sequence continues at coordinate 9,188 of CALFBW010000243.1, forward strand.
AGTAGATGCCATGGAATCAAACAATGCCTCAGAAGAGGAATTGGAGAAAACAGGAAGATTGTAAACAAGAATGAGTAGACCAATACGCGTAATGGTGGCTAAAGTGGGCCTTGACGGGCATGACCGAGGAGCCAAAGTAATTGCTTCGTCTTTGCGGGATGCAGGTATGGAGGTGATCTATACTGGCTTGAGACAAACGCCTTCAATGGTGGTTAGTGCTGCCTTGCAGGAAGATGTGGATGCCATTGGCGTTAGCATTTTATCGGGTGCGCACATGACTGTTTTTCCGAAAATCATGGAATTGATGAAGGAAAAGGGCATGAACGATGTTTTATTGACTGGCGGAGGCATTATTCCCGAGCAAGACATGAGAGCTTTGCGTGAAATGGGCGTAGGCGAACTGTTTGCACCTGGTACTACTACAGATACGATCAGTACGTACATTCGTGATTGGGTTCAGGAAAATCGAGACTTCTAGCTTAGGTACTTTCTGTAAGAAACTTTAACAGAAGTCAGTTTAGGGCTCTCTGAAATAAAAAAAAGCTGCGGAATTGAAATCCGCAGCTTTTTTCATTTTGTTTAATCTTTCTTATTGACCTTTAAACTCTGCATGTCGTTTTTCTAAGAATGCAGTGGTTCCTTCTTTAAAATCTGCTGTCTCAAATAGCTCTGCGAAGCCTTCTATTTCTAGCTCAAAGCCATCGGTTTCTTCGTCAAAAGCCGCATTCGCACATTCAATCACTTTTTCGATAGCAAGTGGTCCTTTTTTACCAATCTTTCCAATGATCTTTCGGGCGGTTGGTAGCAAATCTTCTAAGCTGGTCACGTGATTCACCAATCCGGT
>CALFBW010000244.1 GCA_937951415.1 uncultured Chitinophagales bacterium
TATGAATGGGACTTTGGTGATGGAAATTCCGGCAGTGGTCAAACAGTGGAACACACTTATGTGGGTAATGGGAACTTTACGGTTACTCTGTCTTATGAAGGGGAAGGTAGCTGCACCAATGAAGGCAGCAGTTCGGTAGCAATCGACATAGATTTGACCGGCCTTGCAGATTACGAAAGCCAAAACCTAAAGCTTTCCCCTAACCCTGCTAATGGTTTTGTCAATCTACAATCAGAGGAACCTCTTGATTTCGTGCGAATCCTCAATTTAGAAGGCAAATTGCTGAAAGAGATTGAGCTTCTAGAAACGACATCCATTCAAATTGATATTTCTGAATTAAGTTCAGGATTCTATTTTATCCAGTCTTTCACTGAAGGACAACTACTTGGAGCGAAAAAACTGCTAATCAATTAGCATCGAAAGAACTAAGGAATGCACTGAATATAAGTGTCTGAAATTGAACTGGTTCCCGATAACAACGCTTTTTGCAGAAATACAAAATAGCAAACGCAGACACCACAGGGCTCTGCCTTTCTAAGGAAATGGTTTAAAAAAAATCAATGTCGTCGGGAACACGTTCAAAGCGGACAGATTTAGATATACTTTGCATCTCTAAATAATCATTTTCAAAGAGGTAATTCAATGCGAATTACCTCTTTTTATTTGCTGAATACTCACCGATTTTACTTTGCTTAACAAAGTACTTTTAAAATTTACAGCAAGGCTATTTTTACTGATTAATAAAGACTTTGCAAGTCAGCTTTGTTATGAACTACCTTTTATTTATTATTGGAATAAATAGCCAAACTTTGAAGAAACTCGATCCCAAGACGGGCAGTATACTAATTTCAGAGCCTTTCATGCTCGATCCGAACTTTAAGCGAACAGTCATCTTGTTGTGCGATCATCAAGACGATGGTAGTTTCGGTTTGATCCTTAACAGGCCGATGACCAACACATTAAATGAAATCATACCCGATTTAGGGGAGGCTCCTTTCCCACTCTATTATGGAGGCCCTGTCGCTACAGATACGCTGCATTACATACATACTGGCGAAGTGGAACTTGAGGAAATCATGCCAATCAAAACTGGCTTGGTTTACGGAGGAGACTTTGAAATAGTGAAAGAACTCTTAGTACAAAAACGCCTAAAGCAAGAATCTATACGCTTCTTTATTGGATACACCGGCTGGAGTGGAGGTCAGCTCAAGGAGGAAATCAGTGAGAACTCTTGGATTGTGGGTGAAACTGATCCAGACAAAGTTTTCAGTTCAAATGAAAATACCATGTGGACAAAGAGCCTTGAAAGTCTAGGGGGAAGCTATGGATTAATGGCGAAATTTCCAGAAAATCCAAATTTGAACTAAGGGATGAAATTATACAACTTTTCGATTTGAAGCTTGATATATAGTGCCTTCTTAGATGGAATATCTTACAACTCTAGCACCGTTTTATCCACTATACCGAACATTTTGTCGTGCTTTTGAATCTTGGGTCGCACAGTGCCAGTAAATGACCCAAAGGGTGGTAAAACCAATTGTTGTTCTGAGAACCAAAAGCAGGGAACTCGACTACCACTAATAAACAATCCCGGATGGATATGGCCACAAAACAGAAACCAATTTTCCACCGGATTCATGGGTTCATGAACAAATCGGAATCCATCTTCTCGATGATCTAAGTCCGTTAATTCTAGAGAAAAATCCTGATACCTTTCTTTCTCAAAAATATCGTGGTTACCAGGAACCAATAAAAATTCGATTCCCAATTCTTTTCGCTTTTCCCTGAAAAAGGCACCTACCTCTTCACACTCATTGTTTTCTAGACTGTGAAATAAATCTCCTAAGAAGAAAACTCGAGTGGGAGCAAAATAAATCAGCAATTGATCAAGCCTTGATAAATCGTTTTCAAATGAAGCTCTCGGTATATAAATTCCAGCTTTTCGAAAATGTCCAGCTTTCCCAAAATGCAAATCAGCTACAATTAGTGTGCGTTTACGCTTCCAGAAAACTGCCTTTTCTGGGCAGAGTATGAACTCCTCTCCTTTTATCGATAAATTGTAATTCTTCAATTCTGTGATTTAGCAACACAAAATTACACAAGTCTCTTTCAGGATCGACTTACAAAAAACCAACAAGACATTTATTTTTTTATTGAAAACTGCACCGTAGTTCCATCAACCAAGTTTGATTGCAGGCTAATACTCCCTCCATTTTGCTCAATAATTTTTTTCGCGATGGACAAACCTATTCCTGATCCCTCAGACTTTCTTTCCCCCTCTCCCTTATAGAACAAATCAAAGGCATGCTCTTTATCGGTTCGATTCATCCCCTTTCCATTGTCTCTTACCACAATAATCAATTCTCTTTCGGCTTCAATCCAGTTGATTCTGATTTGTGGTGCTTCTTGACTTTTACTAAATTTCAGAGCATTTGAAATCAGTTGATAAAAGACTTCGGCCAGTTCCTTTTCGTGATACGGCACTTCAGGAAAACTCTCAAAACTAATGTCCGCATTTTTATCGACAATCAATGCTTCAAGCGCCTGACAAGCTGATCTCAAAGGATTCGATGGATTAATCCATGTTGCTTTCTCAGGAATACTTTCAATTCCACAATAATAAGAAAGCCCCTCCATCATTTCTTCCAAATGCTGTCTTTCTTCTTCCAAATCATAAAGCAGCACTGGCGAAGCATCTCCACCTTCTAATTCAGCTTTTAGTACCAAATTTCCTAAAATTGACGACATCTTTGATAAAGGTTCCCGCATCGAGTTTTTCAGCAATTGAGAAAGTTCTTTACTTTCAAAGACTCCAGTTTCTAATTGTTTTGTGTAGTTCTTTAACTCTCTTTCATAGTTCTTACGGCGAGTAACATCTTCTACAGACATTAAAGCAAGCACCACTTCTTCTTTTCCATTTACAACTTTACTAAATGCTGTTTGCAATAAGACACTAGATCCGTCAGCTCTTCGATAATTCCGTTCTTCTGTTCCCTGTTCAAGTCGTCCAGCGAATATATCGTCCAAAAGAGGCAATGCTTGTCCCCTTTCCCCATTCTCATTCTCATTACCAACTATGAAATCAAAGATTGATCGACCTCGTAATTCATTTGCTTGAGACGCTAGCTTTGCGGCAAAACTTCTATTTACTTCTTGGAAAGTCATGTTTCGATTGAGCAATGCAATCCCTATGGGAGAATCGTCAAAAATTCTATCAAAAATAGACATCTCCGTTTGTCTCGTTGCGTCAGAATTGTGCAAGGCATAAATTGCACTCAATCGTTGCTGGTTTAAGAAGTAGTCGATTGTTCCACTGATCACAAAAAGTCCAAAAAAGAGGAACAAATTCGTTTCTGTTTTGGGTACAAAGATTACCGCCAGATAAAAAACGGCAGCAGTAAGAACAACAAACATGAATAGGTTTCTTCTCCGCTGAAACACGAAAGGAACGAAAAACAAAAGCAAGATTGAGATATAAGAAAACTCTGGGTCCATTTGGGATTGGAACGCCCAATGTGCTAAGGAAATAGCTAGAAGGCTAGCGACAACAAAAGCCAAATTGTCCAAGTGCTTTCGGTACCTCGAATTGATCGTGAATAAGAAGCCAATTAAGCCTGTTATGGATAAAACATAGCTCGGCCAACTCGAATATTCAAGGCCACTTCCCCCTGGAAGCATAAAACGCCCAAATATTCCCAGCAATGCCACTACCAAAAATAATCCTCGATAGATTTGCACCTGATCTACATGAAAATGTAGTTCCCCTAATTTCTTACCTATGTCGACCTCTATTTCTTTTACTTGTAACAAAACCAAAAAGAGGTACGGTAGTGGTCATACCAAGCTCAAAAATAAGACATAATTTGCATAATAAATCAATTGACAATGATCTATATATAAACTCTATTCGTTATGTCATATTGCTTTTTAATTTTTATGTAGCGTCTTAAGAGAAGTATTACTATCTATCTGAAAAGTAAATATAAAAGGGCTGGATATTAACGTTAGTATGATATGAAGAGAATGTTTTGACTTCTTGCGCATCTTTTGGCTACTAATGCTAATACTCAAAAACCAAAAACGTATTTGTTAATAAATACCAGTTCAGCACTTGAATCGCTATTTTTAGGAAATCTATAACAAGCCAAAAAACCGTAATCTATGTCACCAATTCAGTTAGAGGAAATCTGGGTTTATCCAATAAAATCCATGAAAGGTTATAAAGTGGATCAAGTTGCTTTAACGACTACAGGCCTGTCTAACGATCGATCTATGCTTTTGGTGAATGCACAGGGCACTTTCGTAACACAACGAACACAGCCTGAAATGGCAAGAATTTCAGTAGAACCCTATGAGGATAGCTGGAAACTCAAACATAAAATCAGTAATTCTG
>CALFBW010000245.1 GCA_937951415.1 uncultured Chitinophagales bacterium
GGCAGCTTTGCGAAAATCATTTTTACTTCAAAATCGGCCAATAAAATGGAGCTTTTAATCGCTCCAGAAGACAAAGCGCCTCCAGAAAAAATCGAGGCAACGCGCCAAGAATAAATCCTAAATCATAGCTCTTTTAGCAACGTTTTTCGAAACGTCTGGGCTTGCCCTATCATTTATTACAAAATAATTAATCAATAAAAAATCCCTAGTCATGAAAAATTTTGTTTTCACTTTAATTCTTTTCCTTTTCGGCCTTGCCGCTTTACCAATAAATGCAGGCCCAACCCTTATCCCACCATGTGGCCCATATGGCACTGAGAAAGCAAAAATCCAAGTTGCCATTTTACTCGACACCAGTGGTTCTATGAGTGGCTTGATAGATCAGGCTCGACAACAAATCTGGAAGATGGTGAACGAACTCGCCACAACGAAGTACGAAGGGGTAAGTCCCGACTTTGAATTAGCATTGTATGAATATGGAAACGACCAAGTAGAAAGTCAATCGAATTGGGTTCGACAAATTCTGCCTCTAACTACAGATCTAGATGCAATTTCGGAAGAGTTATTTGCGCTAAACACAGACGGTGGAAACGAATATTGTGGAGCGGTAATTCAACAATCACTCATTGATTTAAGATGGTCGAATAATCCCAATGATTTAAAGATCATTTTTATTGCTGGAAACGAACCATTCACCCAAGGACCCATTGATTATGCCACTAGTTGCCGATCAGCTATTGAAAAAAGCATTTTGGTGAATACTATCTTTTGCGGCAACGAAAAGCAAGGCATTCAAAGTAAATGGAAGGACGGCGCTGATTTAGCAGATGGAAAATTCTTAACGATAAATCACAATGCTGCGATCGCCTATATTGCTGCTCCACAAGACCAAAAAATTGCACTCTTGAATGATTCTCTTAATGCCACTTATATCGGCTATGGAAACCAAGGAGCTATAAACAAATCGCGACAAGTAGCCCAAGATGTGCAAGCATATAGTTATGATGCTTCTAACAAAGTAGAACGCACACTATCCAAGGCATCGGAATTTTATAGCAACAGTCATTGGGATATTGTTGATGCTGTAGAAGAAGACGAAGAAATAATTTCGGAACTGACTGAAGAAGAACTCCCAGAAGAACTAAAAGGAAAAGACAAAGAGGAAATCAAAGAATTCGTACAGGAGAAAAAGGAGGAACGCGAAAAAATTCAAGCAGAAATCCAGCAACTAGGAAAAGAGCGAAAAGCATTCCTAGCAAAGGAACGCATCAAGAATACAGGAGAAAATACGCTCGATGATGCTGTGATCAAAACGATTAGAGAACAAGCCAATTCACGTAATTTCTGCTTCGATAAGTAGAAAGAAAGAGCTGTTTCCAATCTTTCTCTTATCAATTTGGTATTTTTAAATAAGCATATCCAACCAGCATGAAAGCATCTTCAAATTCTACGACTACCACCAGAACTCATTTCTTTCTAGTAATTGCGTTTTGCCTAGCCTTTCTAGCGATTAGCCCAGCAGTTATGGCGGGTGGCTTCATCATTGTCGATCAAGAATTACGCATTGAGCCTCCTGGGCAAATGCCGGTAAAACAATTCAGTTTGCAGATTCGCGGTCAGCGGGTGGAAGTCGAAATCAATGATCAATCGGCGGTGACGGAAACGCAGCAAGTGTTTTTCAATCCTACTCGTAGAAGAATGGAGGGACACTTTTATTTCCCTATTCCAAAAGGAGCTGTCATTTCAGAATTTACCATGTGGGTGAATGGTGTAGAAACCCCTGCGGAGTTATTGGATGCTGCAAAGGCTCGTAAAATATACGAAGACATTGTCCGTGCTCAAAAAGATCCTGCGCTCTTGGAGTACAGCGAGCAGGGCCTCTTTCGCGTACGCATTTTTCCCATTGAACCGCAATCTGAACAAAAGATTCGGATTCGATACAACGAAATACTGACGAAGGAAGATAATATTACGGAATATTCTTACGCGATGAATATCGGGAAGCAGCACCCCGCTCCCATCGAGAATTTGAGCATAAAATTAAGCCTAAATACCAGTGATAAAATAAAAGACATTTATTCCCCAACTTACAAAATTGAATCTACACGTAGAGGGGATCACGAAGGAGTGGTGAGTTTTGATGCCGTTCAATATCGACCCAACAGTGATTTTCGCGTTTACTTTAGCACGGCTAAAAACGAACTGGGATTGAGCAGCTTGGCATTTCCTCCTAAAGAGGAGGAAGACGGTTTCTTTTATTTGAATGTCACCCCATCTGTTGATGTAAAAGATTTAGTAATTGCGGAAAAAGACATCACTTTTATTCTCGATGCCAGCGGCAGTATGGTGGGTTCAAAAATGGAGCAGGCCAAACGAGCCCTTTCTTTTTGTGTTCAGAGTTTGAATGAAGGGGATCGTTTTAATATCATACGCTTCTCTACGGAGGCTTCTTACCTCTACGATGGCTTACGCCCTTTTAGTCCAGAAAGTACTCGAAAGGCTCTAGCATTTATTGAAGGATTAAAAGCAACGGGAGGAACGAATGTAAGTGAGGCGATGCAAATGGCTTTGAAAACTCCACAATCAGGAGATCGACCGCATATGATTGTATTCTTATCGGATGGAAAGCCAACGATTGGAATTACCCGAGTAGATGAGCTTATCCATGAAATAAAAAAGATGAACATCGAAAATGCGAAAATATTCACCTTCGGAATTGGGGATGACATCAACACACATTTATTGGATAAAATTACAGAAATGACAAAGGGTTACTGCACTTACATTTCTCCACAAGAAGATATTGAAATAAAAGTTTCGAATTTCTACAACAAAGTAAGCTCTCCTATCTTAACCGGTGTGAGCTTGGATATTCAAGGAATAAAAACGAATAAAATTTATCCCAAAATATTACCAGATATTTTCCTCGGCAGCTCCCTAATTCTCTTCGGAAGATTCGAAAAAGGGGCCAAAGGCAAAGCAGTATTAACTGGAATGATGGATGGCAAAAAACAGCGCTTCGAATTCGATTTAGATTTGTCAAATCCTTCTGAGAGTCACGACTTCCTTCCTGCTATTTGGGCAAGTCGAAGAATTGGTTACATCCTAGAACAAATTCGAATAAATGGAGAAGATAAAGAGTTGGTGGATGAAGTAGTGAGCCTTGCGAAGCAGTATGGAATCATTACCCCTTACACGAGTTATCTAATCCTAGAAGATGAGCTGCCTCAAGCCAATCGACCGAATCCTCCCGCACCAATAGAAGATTTCCCTGTCATTAGAATGTTTGACAGCTTAGAATCAGAAAGCGTAGTTTTGGAAGAAAGCCAAAATGCCTTCGATGGCATGAATGAAAAAGTAGGACGAAAAAGTGTTCAGTCCAGTAGAGACATTAACAACATGAATGCAGCTTCCAATATGCAAGAAATTGCTCCTGGACAAGAACGGTTTGTAGAGGTGGATAAAAAAGGTCGCGCAAGACAAATGGCACCCGCCATGCAAAACGTTGAAGGACGCGCTTTTTACAATTCCAACAATCAATGGGTAGATTCCAATTTGCGTCAAAAGGACTTAGATAAGATTCAGAAAGTAAAATTCAATTCCGATGC
>CALFBW010000246.1 GCA_937951415.1 uncultured Chitinophagales bacterium
CCTGTTTTAGAAACTTTGCTGCCCATTGCTAAGCGCTCTCGGGTTCGATTTATTGCGCAATAAAGGACAAGCGAGTAGACCCTTTAAAAAATAAAAGCCTGAGCAGTTCATTGAAACGACTCAGGCTTTGCTTTTTATTAATAAATGCCACTTACAGAATCAAGTTTGATTTGAAGAGCTTAATGGCAATGGCCATCAAAACGATTCCGAATATTCGTCGAAGTACGTCAATGCCTTGTGCGCCCAATTTGCGTTCAATAAAAGGCACAAAATTTAGGACCAAAAAGACAATCAACAAGTTCAAAAGTATACCGATAGTAATGGGAAGCATACTGAACTCCGCTTTCAATGATAAGATCGTCGTCAGGGTTCCTGCTCCGGCCACTAACGGAAAAGCAATGGGTACAATGGAGGCATTACTGGCATCTTGTCCATCCGATTTAAAAATGGTGATTCCCAAAATCATCTCCAAAGCAATCAAAAAGATGACAATAGATCCAGCTACCGCAAAACTGGCTACATCTATGCCTATCAGGTGTAACATCGATTCTCCCACAAATAGGAAGAGAATCATGATAAGTCCAGCAGCATAAGTAGCCTTCTTGCTATGTATGGTACCCACCTTCGATTTGATATCCACCAGTACGGGAATCGAACCGAGAATGTCGATCACTGCGAATAGAATCAAGCTAACTGTTGCAATTTGTTTCATTACTAACAACATGGTGATAATTTTTAATGGGCGGCAAAAGTACCTGTTCTGCACCTCGCCTTTGGTTACTTTAATGTTAAGTCTGTCTTTCTTTTTTATGCTTAATAAATGTTGGAGCTAGCGCTTTTTTAGCTGCTAGTCTTTCACTCAGTTTAGCAGAACTGACCGTATTAATACGATCATCAAAGTCTGCTGTCACCTTTCTAAAACATTTTATTTTTGGCATACTTCGACTACAAGCAATTTGACAGCGAGAAGGTTCCCGTTTTGGCATATTTATTAGCAAAAAGTTCCAGTAATTTTTAGGCCATATACTTGATGAAGGGATGAACATCGCAGTATGAGGAGGAGAAAGTCTTAACTTTAGAAAAAAATCGAATTATGCCTCATTATCATAAATTGGGCAAGATGCCTGCTAAGAGACATACGCAGTTTCGAAAGCCCGATGGCAGTCTGTATTCGGAAGAGTTGTTTTCTACTGAAGGTTTCAGTGACAACTATTCCATTTTGTATCGTCATTATCCACCTACGGCTATTACCAAGGTGGAAGATGCTTACAGTGTGGAACCAAAGGTTGCCCTAGCAAAACAGTTGAGACATCGCAGTTTTACGGGCTTTGATCTAAAGAGGGAAGCCGATTTTATTAAGAGCAGAGTTCCTGTTTTGGTTAATAATGATCTGCAGATAATTTTGGCAGCTCCTACGGAGTCACTCACTGAATACTTCTACAAGAATGCGGATGCCGATGAGATGATTTTTGTCCATGAGGGCAAAGGGAAATTGCGTTCGATGTACGGCAACATTGATTTTGTTCCGGGAGATTACTTGGTGATTCCACGCGGAACGATTTATCAAATGCAGTACGAAACTGCGGAGAATCGACATTTCATAGTAGAGTCTTATTCACCCATTGTTTATCCGAAGCGGTATTGTAATTCCAACGGGCAGCTTTTGGAGCATTCTCCATTTTGCGAGCGTGATATCAAGCAGCCAAGCGAGCTCGAAAGTCACGATGAATCTGGCGAGTTTAGAATTTGCGTGAAGAAGCAAGGCATGATTTATCCGTATTATTATGCGCATCATCCCTTTGATGTAGTAGGATGGGATGGATATAACTATCCTTTTGGTTTCTCTATTCATGATTTTGAGCCGATTACCGGAAGGATTCATCAGCCGCCTCCAGTGCATCAGACCTTTGCGGCTGGTGGTTATGTGGTTTGTTCGTTCGTTCCTCGTTTGTTCGACTACCATCCGCAGTCTATTCCTGCTCCATACAACCACAGTAACATTGATTCTGATGAGGTCTTGTACTATGTAGATGGCGATTTTATGAGCCGTAAGCATGTCGAGCGTGGTATGATTAATTTGCATCCAGGAGGGGTTCCGCACGGACCGCACCCAGGTATGGTGGAGAAAAGTATTGGCGCCAAAGAAACCCATGAATTAGCGGTGATGGTCGATACGTTCCGACCCTTGCAAATAACAGATGCAGCACTGGGATTGGAAGATCCAGATTACTACAAATCGTGGTTACCTGACTAATTCGCAAATGCTGTTTGCTCGCGACTGAATCTTGTTATATTCTTGCGGGAAAGAAATGTTTTTGTGTTTCTTCTATTTCTAATCTTATTGCTTTAGGACGTCTGTGCGACCAATGATCCTAGCTAGCCGAGATACTTTTGACTCGTTCTAGTTTTTTAGTCTTATAGGTAGCGAGAAATGTCGCGAACGGCTGAGCAATTACATAATGCATACTCGTGTCAGACAGTTATTACGATGAAAAGGATCTTGCAAAATTTGGAGACATCAGCCAGTGGCAAGAAAAACTAGGAAAGAAATTCTTCGATTACTACGGTTCTGTATTTGAAGAAGGAGCGCTGAGCAAGAGAGAGAAAACCTTGATTGCCCTAGCAGTTGCACATGCCATCCAATGTCCTTATTGCATTGATGCCTACACGGGCGATTCTGTGAAAAAGGGTATTTCTGAGGAAGAAATGATGGAAGCTTTGCATGTTGCTGCTGCCATTAGAGGAGGAGCGAGCTTGGTTCACGGTGTGCAAATGATGAATAAGGCCGAAAAGCTATTGATGTAAATGAAATCGCTAAAAGCAACTGGGCATCCTTTATCGGCGCCCGCAGGACAAATAGAGTTACTAAGCCAAGCGGCGGCTATTGATATTACGCCTTTCGCAGTCAAGCTAAAAGAGATTGGACGCGCTCCTTTACGACCAACGGGCATTGACATTTTCCAAATAAATATGGGAAAGATGTGTAATCAGGTTTGTAAGCACTGTCATGTAGATGCAGGTCCAGACCGCAAGGAAATCATGACCCGCGAAACCATGCAAGAGGTCCTCGATGCACTAGAAGGAACTGATATCTCAACGGTAGATCTAACAGGTGGAGCTCCTGAAATGAATCCTGATTTTCGCTGGTTCGTGGAACAGCTTTATGCACAAGGAAGGAAAGTAATGGTGCGTTGTAATTTGACGATCATTGTCGCCAATAAAAAGTACTACGATCTTCCAGAGTTTTTCAAAAAGCACGAAGTGGAAGTAGTTAGTTCTTTGCCTTATTTCGCAGCGAAAAGAACGGATGCACAAAGGGGAGAAGGTGTATTTGAAAAGTCTATCAAGGCCTTAAAAATGCTGAATGCAGTGGGTTATGGAATGGAGGACAGTGGTTTGATTTTGAATTTGGTGTACAATCCTGCTGGTGCTTTTATGCCAGGAGAGCAAGATGTTTTACAAAAGCAATTTAAGACAAAATTACGTTCTGGCTACGAGATTGAATTCAATGAGCTCTTTGCCATTACGAACTTACCTGTCAGTCGATTTTTGCAATACCTCGTTAGTTCTGGTAAGTATGAAGATTACATGCAGGAATTGGCCAATGCCTTTAATCCTACAGCTGCTGATTCGGTCATGTGTAGAAATACGATTTCGGTGAGCTGGGATGGATTGATGTACGACTGCGATTTTAATCAAATGCTGGAAATGGAAGTTGCTGTTCCGAAGACGCATGTTCGCGATTATGATGCTGCTGCTTTGAAAGCGCGGGTAATA
>CALFBW010000247.1 GCA_937951415.1 uncultured Chitinophagales bacterium
TTTGCTACTTCATCGACGACTGGGTCTATAACATTGATTATAGGAATGTTCGATCCAAATTTATCTTCAAGGGCTTTTGCTGCTACGGACGAAGCGGTGTTGCATGCTATAACGATGGCCTTGCAATCTTGATCAGCGAGAAATTGCGCGATGCTTTGGGAGTAGGAGAGGAGTGCTTCCTCAGAACGATCACCGTATGGAAAGTGAACGGTATCGCCAAAATAAATGATGGACTCCTTTGGAAGAAGGGCTGAAACAGCATTGGCGACCGTAAGGCCGCCAATACCTGAATCAAATATTCCTATTGGATGATTTTTTCCCAAAAAATTAGAATCCCATTTTTGCTTTTACAGCAGCACTGATATCATCTCCTGGAGGGAAGTGGATCACACTTCCAATGCTCAAATCAAATACATAGCTTAAGCCTTTCTCAGCTGCAACATCGGCCACTGCTTTTTGCGCTTTTTCGATGATAGGAGCTAACAATTCTTCTTGCTTTTGCAAAACTTTGATCTTAGCGTCTTGCTCTGATTGCAATAATTCATTTCGCGTGATTTCCAACTGCTGAGCGCGCGATTCTGCTTGCTGTGGCGTGATGATTCCCGCTTGGTTGTCTTGCTGCAATTTTGCTGCTTCTTGCTGCCATGCTTCTGCGCGGCGAGCTAAGTCATTTTCCAATTGCTGGCTGTAAGTTTCCAATTCCTTTTCTGCTTGTTGCATTTCAGGCATAGTAGAAAGTAATTCTTGAGAATTAATGTGTCCGAAGGTCTGAGCTTCGATGCTGGTGAAAGCTCCGAAGAGAATCACCAAAACAATTAACTTAATGTATTTCATATACGTTTGTTTTTTTTAATTAGGTCGCTTCGAAAGACGGCGCAAGATACGACGATTTCAAATTGAAGTGGTACTTAATATCTAATCTTCTTCCACTGCAATTCCGAGGGCTTTCATTACCTCAGTAGTCTTGTCATATTTATCATTTGCATATAAAATGGCAATTCCACTGGACTTGTCAAGCACCAAATCATAGGCGCGTTGCTCTGCCATTTCCGAAATAGCTGCATACACTTGATCTTGGATAGGTTTAACCAGTTCTCTTTTCTTTTGATACAGCTCACCTTCGTGTCCAAATTTTGCTTTCTGCAAATCCTTTAAGTCTTTTTCTGCTTTGATGATTTCTTCTTCACGTGCTGCTTTGTCATCTGGAGAAAGTATGATTTCCTCGGCTTGGTATGCGCGGTACATGCGATCAATCTCGTCGTACTTTTGTTGGATTTGTTTTTGCCATCTTTCGGTGGTTCGATCAATCTCCTTTTGTGCGTCTTGATACTCCGGCATTCTCTCTAAAATGGCCTGCGTATCTACATAAACAATCTTTTGTGCGTTGATACTGGAGAACGATGCTCCTAGTATTGCCAACAATATAATTAGCTTTTTCATGGGATATTTTTTTCAGTTATTCAGTATCGGTATGACCGACATCTTTACACTTGGTTTAGAGATATTAGATATAAATCTCAATTCTTTTGTAAATAATGGGCTTATTCAGGCTCAAATCCTAAGATGAAACTGAAAGTTCCGTAGCGATTAAAGTAGCCACCCACTCCCGTTTGATCGAAGCCTGCAGTTTGAAGTTTGTCTACACCAAAACCGTAATCAAAGCCTAACATACCGAACATCGGCATGAATATTCGCAAACCAAGTCCCCAACTTCTTTTAAGCTGGAAAGGATTGAACTGATCAAAACTGTTCCAAGAGTTTCCTCCTTCTGCAAAGGCCAAAGCATAAATGGTCGCAGTAGGATTAGGGCTTAATAAATAACGGAGCTCCATGGTAAATTTCGAGAAATAAGGATCTGTTTGCGATTGATCGCCCACCTTCACTCTTTCCGCTTCATTCGAAAGCGTTACTTCATTATCTTCATATCCACGAAGCGCAATGATATCGGTTCCTGCCAAGAATCCATCTCCTGGGTTCGCCAATCCTGAACCACCCACTTGGAATCGCTCGAAAGGTGAATGGCCAATATTGTCGTTGAAAAATCCTAGCAAACCAAATTTACCGGAGGTTTTTAAGACCAACTTGTCATACAACTCTACGTACCATTCGGCTTTGAATTTCCATTTGTGGTACTCTACTAATCGGTAACGCTCTGCAGCTTCTAGGTTTGCGTAATCTCTATTTATGAAGCTCGACCATGGAGGAGTAATCTCCAATGAAGCACTTACCAAGTTTCCTGAACGTGGAAAAATGGGTTGATTAACCGTAGAACGACTGAGAGTTGTACCCAAACTTACACTGTGGAATACACCATTGTCAACAATAAATGTAGGCCAGTCGATCAATCGATAAAAAGAATAGTTTACCGAGTTTATTAATACAAACTTGTCATCAGGAACTCGTAAACGTCGACCTAAAGAAATTCCTACTCCAGTATTGTTCAATAGGTTGGTAAACTCACCCGTTTCAAAATCTTGTTGTGCGTTTCGCGAGCGGAAAACAGAGACTGTTAGGGAGTTCGGACGCTTTCCTCCTAGCCAGGGCTCGGTAAAAGAAGCATTCAAGGATTGGAATCTGCGACCAGAAGACTGGAATCGAACACTCAGTTTTTGACCGTCGCCTGCTGGTAAACCACGTTTTCTCCAGGCCTCACTGTTGAACATGTTTCTCAGTGAGAAGTTGTTGAAACTTACACCCAATGAGCCAATGAACTGGCCAGCACCGAATCCTGCTGACAATTCTAGCTGATCTGAAGGACGCTCCATTAAGCTGTATTCAATATCTACCGTTCCATCAACGGGATTGGGAATTGGGTTGATACCGATGTTTTCTGCATCAAAGTAGCCCAAGTTGGCAATCTCACGCTGTGAGTTGATCAAATCAGAACGGCGGAACTTGTTTCCTGGAGATGTATACAAAGAACGACGGACTACATGCTCATTAGTTTTATCATTTCCTGAGATGATGATTTTGTTTATCGTTGCCTCAGGACCTTCATAAATACGCATGCTCAAGTCGATAGAATCTTCTCCTACCAAACTTTCTTCAGGATTCACACTAAAGAATAAATGCCCCTCATTCATGTACAAAGATGAGATATCTCTTCCTGTAGGATCACCAAACAAGCGGGTTTGTAGTAACTCCGGATTGTAGGTAGTTCCTTTAGGGATATTTAATACATAATCCAGTCTAGCATCATCGTATTTCACATTTCCTGCCCATTCAATATTGCGGAAATAGTATTTTTTACCTTCGTTTATGGTGATGTACAAATCCATGTTGCCATCATCTATTTGATAAAGGGTATCGGCAACAACCTCAGCATCTCGGTAGCCAAGTGTGTTGTAATAATGTATCACAGCATCTCGGTCTACTTTGTAGTCGTCTTTCAAAAACTTCGAGGTCGCAAAGACTTTGAAGCGCGCCTTATCATCTAAGTAATTCAGTGCTTCACCTACGGATAAATTACCTAAAGCATGGGCAATGTTCGTTTTTCGAGCGTCTTTGAAGATCATCAAAGGTGCTTTCAAAGTAAAGAAGGACTTCTCCTTCGTCTCGCTCATTGTTTTCTTTAACTTACGAGGTAGTGCATTCTCGACACCAGTGAAGATGATGTTTCGCAATTTCACTTTCCGCCCACGGTCTACTGTTATATGAAGAATTTGGCTATTGTCACGAACTGGGTCTTGAATTCTTTCCAGCTTGATGTCCGTATTTAAGAAGCCTTTCTCAACAAAGTACCGCTTCACGCTATACTCCGTTTTATTAAGCACGTTTTGGTTCAGCATTCGACCAGAGATCAAAGGCAAACCATCCCGTAAATCTTCAATTTCGGCTTTCCGACAGCCAAAAAACTTATACTTCGAGAGCTTTGGTAACTCTTCCATGACCAACTCAAGGAAGATGACATTACCAACAATTCTACTGGCTTTTATTTTTACATCAGCAAACAGCCCAAGTTTCCATAAGGCATCGATTGCATCAGGAACATCATCACCAGGCACATTAATTTCATCACCGACTTTCAGCCCTGATTGACGAATTAAGACGTTTTTATCATAAAAATTCGTCCCAGAAACTGTAATTCCACCAATCTCATAAGAGTTGGCCAATTTATAGTCCATGTATTGAATCGCCGTACTGTCTTGTTGCGCTTGTAAGAGCGTACAACAAAGCAATAGCATCAGTATTCCACAGAGATGTCTTTTCATTTAGCGGTTATTTGCTCGCTGATTTTTCCGAACCGACGTTCACGCTGTTGGTAGTCCCAAACTGCTTTGTAAAGTTGTTCTTCGTTGAAATCGGGCCAAAGAGTTTTCGTAAAGTATAATTCTGAATAAGCAATTTGCCACAGCATATAGTTGCTTATTCGCTGTTCTCCACTGGTACGAATGAGTAGTTCAGGATCAGGGAGGTCTCTTGTTTCCAAGTAGCTGCTTATCAATTCATCATTGATGGCAGCAGGTTCAATAATTCCAGCCTTACTATCTTCTGCTATTTGTCGAATAGCATTGCTTAATTCCCAGCGGGAACTGTAGCTCAAGGCAAGAGTAAGTACTAATTTCTTATTGTTTCTGGTACGATAAATACCTTCTTCCAGCTTTTCTCGGGTTGCTTTGGGCAAATCGCCCAAGTTTCCGATGGCCTTCAATTGAATGCCATTTTTTTCTAAATCGTTTATTTCTTTTTCTAAAGCTTGCACCAACAAAGCCATTAAAGCATTGACTTCGGTGCTAGGGCGGTTCCAATTTTCAGTAGAAAAGGCATAAAGCGTAAGGTATTGAACACCAATTTGCCTACAGGCTTCGGTGGTCTTTCGAACAGCTTTAACGCCGTTGTGGTGACCGAAAATTCGGTTACGGGCAAACTTCTGCTTCGCCCATCGTCCATTGCCGTCCATAATGATGGCAATGTGCTTGGGAGTTTTTACCGGATCAATAAGAGCCCTGTAATCCATGAGAGAGTTGCTAGCTATGGGCAGTATACCCTGAAAATTGTGCGGGTCAAAGTTACCCCAAAAAACAGAAAAGCATCATTATCTACGCTGTTTCCTCTTTGTCTTCCTGCTTCGCCTATTTCTATACCCAATTCTCCAGATCGATCAGCCAATAATTCAGTGGCTGTTCCATTCCCGAGAATGTTATCATTCACGAATTGAGTGCTTACATCATCCAAGTAATCAGTAAAAACGAAACGGTACAAGAATTCGAATCCAAGCGTGTAATTGTTGCCGATATAGTATTTATATCCTAAACCAACCGGTATAGCTGGTTGAATACTTTTGTATGGTGATCTGCCAGTTAAATCGCCTATCTGCTGTCCTTCAGTACCCAAATCTCGAAGATTTACCCATTGATCGTTAAAATATGCTTGGGGATTGAAATAAACGAGTGAAAGTCCTAAGGCTAAATAGGGTGTCGATTTGTACCGTTTGTGCCCCGGTTCAAAGCGTTGAAAGTTGAATTCAACAATTCCTGTTCCTTCCAACAAAATCGATCGGAAGCTCAAATTTCTCGCAGTTTGATAGACTAAGGAGGTGTTAGCATCCGAAAAAGCAATCATTCCGAAATTGGCTCCAGCCCGTAATTGGATGTACTCACCAAGCACATACTTATAGTAAAGACCGCCTCCTGGACGCACATCTTTGTAAGTAATGCTAGTGTTTAAGTCACCGTAGTACTGTGAGATTCCCAACCAACCACCATATTCGTGCTTTTGAGCACTTACTTGACTAAATAGTGCGAAGAAAAGGAGCCCAAGTGCGAAAAATCTTAATGTATTCATAGCTTTCATGCAATCGTAAGTCATAACGCCGCAAACATTAGGCTAATTGCGCTAAATCATGGCTTATCGTAACGAAAAAAAGGCGGAACCCTATGATTCCGCCTTTCGTTTCAGTTTTTAGATGTTTTTACATCTTTTCTTGTAACGCCTTACCAGCTTTGAACTTGATAACTTTCTTCTCAGGGATATCAATCGGCTGACGTGTAGCCGGGTTGATTCCTTTTCGAGCAGCACGAATGCTAGAGCTGAAAGTTCCAAAACCAATCAAAGTTAGTTTTTCATCTTTTTGAAGGCTTGTAGTTACCGCTTCAACAAAAGAGTCGTAAGCTTCAGTTGCTTGTGCTTTTGTTATTCCGGCATCATCAGCCATTTTGCTGATCAATTCTCCTTTATTCATAATTCACAGTTTAATGTAGTATGTTAAATGCTGGTTGATCTTTCTATGAACCTTCAGGTTCTTTCCAAATCACGCCAAATGTAGCAAAAAAGCTAGTAATAGCAAGGGATACACAGTTCTTTGTCAGTTTTTATTCTTCCACTTATTGAAAAATTCTCGACACTTTTTTCCTTCAGAGACTGTGTAACTTTAGGGCAAAATGGAAACCGAAAACCTTACACAGTGAAGACCCTAGAATTGTTCGAATCGCATAAAAAGTTAGGGGCCAAAATGATTGACTTTACTGGATATCGGATGCCGGTTTCTTACAGCAGTATCAGCGAAGAACATCTGGCAGTCCGAAACTCCGTAGGCTTGTTTGATGTCTCCCATATGGGGCAATTTTTTGTTACTGGCGAAGAGAGTGAATCCTTCTTGCAAAAACATACCAGTAACGATGTTGCAAAGCTCAAAAAAGGTAAAGCACAGTACTCTTGTTTATTAAATAATCATGGAGGCGTAATTGATGATCTTATTATTTACTGTATTGATAATCAAAAGTATATGTTGGTAGTCAATGCTTCGAATCGCTCGAAGGATTGGGATTGGTTGTCTGCCCGTTGTGCAAATTCAGTAGGTCTAG
>CALFBW010000248.1 GCA_937951415.1 uncultured Chitinophagales bacterium
TTAGAAATTTGAATATGATAAATTTTCATAAACTGGTCTGATGGCAAAGTATTTGCAACTACCTCAGTAACAATCAATCTACGCCTAACAGATTGAAGGGAGCCTTGGGAAGCTAACTATTCCCAAGTAGCACTATTTGGAAAATAACACTCAAAATTGACTACTCATGCCGACAGGGCAGTGGAAGAGGTGTATCAAATTGCGAACGAATACTGTGGCAGGTATTGTAGCGCTTTTGCTCTGCATTCTGCTCACGGCTCAAGACGATCCCTGCTTCAATTCCGATTTCGAAGACGGAAGCTATGAAGGATGGAAAGGATACATTGGCGCCATAAATGAAGAGGGTGTAGTGGAGCTTGATTTCAACTCCTCCTTCTCTTACCCCAACCATACCTTACAGTACGATTTAGATGCTTTTGACCCCATTGCCTTAGCTTGTGGAATTGAAGTTCCAACGGTAGCACCGGGAGGTACTTTTTCCTTAAAACTTGGTGATGCTTGGGGAGGATCCAATGCTGAGGCAGTTGTCAAGACCATTACCGTAGGTCCAGAAAATACTTATTTCCATTTGCGCTACGCAGTAATTTTGGAAGACCCCGATCACTTACCACACGAACAACCTCGCTTCCAAATTCGGATTTCTGATGAAAACGGTGATGTTTCGACTTGTGGCAGTTACCTAGTAGTTGCTCAAGATGAAATTGAAGGTTTTGAGAATTGTGGCGACTGGCGTATTAGAAACTGGACGGATGTAACGCTAGAGCTTTGGTCTTACCTAGGCCAAACAATTCAAATCGAATTCATTACCACCGATTGCTCACAAGGAGCTCATGCAGGTTATGCCTACATTGATGGCTACTGCGGGGCTCTGGACATCACTGTTGATCCCCATTGCGAAGGAGCGGCATCACTTGACTTTGCTACTGTTGAAGATTTGGACTCTTACCTTTGGAATACAGGAGATACCACCTACAATATCACGGTCAACGATCCAATTCCTGGTGATGTGTACTGTGTTTTAGTTAATGAAGTGACGGGCTGCTCTGTCGAAATTTGCGACACCGTTCCAGAAATTATTCCCCTACCAAATATTTTTTTAGAAGAAATAAAAGACACCATAATCTGCCAAGGAGATTCTATAAGTTTGAAATTAACGGGCGATTACATAGCAAATGCCTATTGGTTAATCGATCCAGCAGCTGGACCAGAAATTACTATCGCCCCAACAGAAAGTGATTACTATTTATACCACATCGAAGGCCTAGAAGACTGTTACGAAATATTGGACTCTGTTTGGGTCGATGTCTCTTTTCCTCCAATTTACGGTGGCGCCCCTGAAACATATACCATTTGCTCTGGTGATTCGATTACCCTTCAAGGCAGCTCCTCTGCAGTGGGAGATTCATTCTATTGGCCAGCCTTTGATGCGAGCGACTCTAGTATTACTCTTTGGCCAGAAAACGCTCTTGAAGTAGAGCTAATTATCCGTGATAGCCTAGGATGTTTCGAAACATTGGTTCCCTTTCAAATCGACATAATTGAAGTACCAGAATTATTGTTAACAGCAAGCGCAAACTCCATTTGTTTAGGGCAAGAGACCACAGTATGGGTGGAAAACACAGAGGATTTAGAAGTGTATTGGTTGGATTCACAAGAACAAGCGACCAGCATAAATTTATTGTTAGATGCATCCCAAGAAGTACTAGCTATTGCTCAAACTTCTGATGGATGTTGGACTGATACCGCTTCCATTTTTATAGATGTAAATGACTTGGATTTGCCTGAGTACGAAGTTTCGCTTCCTGCAGTTTGCCTTGGCAGCACGGTTCAAGCAGAAATTGAAGGAAGCGCAATTAGCAATGTACTTTGGACCAATGGAGACGATACTTTTTCAGGTAACTCTTACGAATTTATTGCTTTAGAAAGCACCTTTGTAGTGTATGAGGTGAGTTCAGAAAATGGTTGCTCATCTATACAAGACTCTATTTGGTCGGAAGTCTATTCTGCACCAGATTATAGTTTTCAATCCAACCTCCCCTCCTGTCCTTCCGATTCTACATTATTGTTGGTTGAGATAGATTCTACCTCTTCAATCAGCTGGGCCGATTTTCCAAACAACAGCAATAGCCAATGGGTAAAGCCCTCAGAAAGCCAATCTTATACTTTTTTCGTTACTGATGAACACAACTGCATCACCATAGAAGAACAAATTCACGTTTGGGTTCAAAACACCATTGACTTCAATGTTTCCCTAAGCGCCAACAATGTTTGTGCAGGTGAAATTGTAAATCTTCAAACCGACTTGGATAGTGATGTAAACTACCAATGGTTCAATGAATCTGGGGATGAAGTAAATAGCGAAATTGTAGCTACTCAAACTGGTATTTACTGTGCAACTTCTTACTCAAGCCTCAATTGCCCTTCGGAACAAGAATGCATTGAGCTAATCGTCTTACCAGATCTTCCGATTACTTACAACGCTGAGGACTATCAAATTTGTCAAGGAGAAAGCCTTGCTTTGGAGGTCACTGGAGAAAACATAAGCAGTGTCAGTTGGAGTAACTTTAATGGCTTCAGCAGTCTTTGGATTGTAAGCCCTGACTCCACTACTACTTATTACTTTCAAGTGACTGATCTAACGGGTTGCAAAACAATAAAAGACAGCGTTCAAGTAGAAGTATTTTACCCTGCAAGCTTTACAAACAGTCCTAGTACAGTCACTGCTTGTCTAGGAGACTTGGTCTTGTTGGAAGTGTTCACAGACGAAAGCAATGACATAAGCTGGTCCACCTCTAATGAAGAGAGCAACAGCTTGGCATTTTTTGCAGAAACAGCTGAAAGTGTAACCGCAGAGATTACAGCCAATGAACATTGCCCAAGTACTGCTGTCACTTTTGAGATAAATCTTCATGAATCTTCAGAGGTTGAACTCCTTTCTTCGGAAGAAAAAGTGTGCCCTTACCAAGAAGTAAATTTAACTGCTACTGGAAATGAAGGCACAAACTTCATGTGGTTGGGGAGCGACTTCATTGGAGAAGAAGCCACTTTCCTTTGCGGTCAAGACAGCACAATTAGTGTAACAGGAATAGACAGCAATGGATGTTTAACAGATACCGCAAGTGTCACTATTTCGGTCTATCCCAAACTGAGTATTGAAATGGAACACCCTCCCTTAGAAATCTGTTTGGGTGAATCCATACTCATAGAAGCGACGGGTAACAACATAGGTTCAGCCTATTGGACGGAGCAAGACAATGACCAATTATCCATGACGGTTTCTCCAACATCAGATCAATTTTACCCAGTTACACTGAGCGATCCGAATAATTGCAGTTTCAAGGAAGATTCTTTGTTGGTAATTGTTCATCAACCAAAAACGCCGGAACTCACTCAAGTTTCAGCTCCCATTTGCGAAGGCTCAGAAATTGAGCTGGAAGTAATAAATGCGAACGAATTCTCAGGCATTTACTGGGATTCTCAGCAAAATAGCGAAGCAACCTTTACACTTACTGCTAGTGAATCCTTTCAACTTTTGGTAGAAGCGATTGACACGAATGGCTGTCAATCAGAAAGTCAAGAAATATGGTTAGAAGTTCAAGCACTTCCTGCTGCCAATTTCGAGGTGCCCGAATGGCAAGTTTGCGAGGGTGATAGTATAGAGCTAGTGCTTGACATTGATGGAGTGTCCGAAATTGATTGGTCAGATGGCTATCCTGTGGAAACACCTGTATTTATTAAAATAAATAAGGACACTGTACTTACTGCAGTCTTGACAGACAGCATTGGCTGTGCTTCAAAAGCATACATGATTCCAGTAGATTTTATTCCTCAAGCAAAAGTAGAATTAGGAGAAAATGCTTGCTACACCAGCAAACAAATTCTAGACGCTACTTTAGAAAATGCGAGCTACGAATGGAGCACAGGAGAAGAAACTCCTACCATCGAAGCCAGCTATTCCGATCTTTTCTGGGTAAAAGTATTTACCGAATGTAGTGAAGCTACAGACAGTATTTATTTGGACATCAATGAGACCAATTGCACGATCACTCCGCCTTCGGCTTTTACACCGAACAGTGATGGCTTGAATGATTTCTTCCTACCAGTGACAAACTGCAGCCAAGACAGTTACATAGATTATCACTTTAAAGTATTTGATCGCTGGGGTGATCTTGTTTTCCAATCCGATAACATACATGAAGCTTGGAACGGATCGTATCGCGGAAGAGAAGCAAGTGTCGGGGTATATGTTTGGACTTTGACCTATGAGAACATCCTTTGTGGGACAATAGAACAAAGCAAGGGAAATGTAACTGTGGTGCGATAAAATGTACAAATTAAAAGTGGGCGACTTGTTTTAGGACAAGTTGAACCCCCGTCGGAGGGCGGGGGTTCGCTCCCCTTTTTCACAGCACTTTTCGAAAGGACAAGTGTTTCAGTCGCCTTAAAATCTTCGAAAAATCCAATTCTTTCCTTATTTGTTTCATTATTCTGCAAAACGATCGCTAGTCGGAACTATTTGATGCATTTTGAACTTCATAATAGTAGTGGTCTATGCCTCTTGATTCACGGCTAGCCCAAAGCTCTTGGAAATACGCTTATCTTTGTGCCTTCGTAAAACAGAGCCATGTCCATATTAATAAATTGGTTCAAAAGTCTATTCAAGATTAAAAAGATGCAAAACATCATACTCTTCGGCCCTCCAGGTAGTGGAAAGGGCACACAAGCTGCGCGTTTGGTAGAAAAATACGGTTTCAAACATTTATCTACAGGCGACTTGTTGCGTTCTGAAATTAAGCGAGAAACGGCTTTAGGTATGGAGGCCAAGAAATTGATGGACAAGGGCCAACTGGTTCCCGATGATGTTGTCATTGGTATGATTGATTCGGCAGTTCAAGAAGCTGGAGACTCTGTACGTGGATTTATCTTTGATGGCTTCCCGCGAAATGTAGCGCAAGCAGAAGCATTAGACAGCCTTTTAGGCGGCAAAGAAATGAAGATTGATCGTTTACTTGTGCTAGAAGTTCCCGAAGATGTTATTGTGGGTCGAATCTTGGCAAGAGGGGAAACTTCAGGACGAGCAGATGATAAAAACGAACCCGTGATTCGAGATCGTTACAAAGTCTATCGCGAATATACTGTTGCCGTTGCTGATTATTACGGAGACAGAGGTTTAGTTAAAGAAATTCCTGGAGTAGGCAAAATCGAAGAAATTACTGATTTACTAGTATCCGAAATTGATGCTATTTAAAGAGAACAAACCATTGTTCTAAACTTCCTAATACCGCGCGACAATGAAATCCAACTTTGTTGACTATGTAAAAATTTGTTGTCGCTCAGGTCGTGGAGGTCGAGGATCTACCCACCTTTACCGCGACAAATTGACCGCATTTGGTGGACCCGATGGCGGCGATGGCGGTCGTGGAGGTCATATTATTTTGCGCGGAAACGACAACTACTGGACACTCCTCCACCTCAAATATCGCAAGCACGTAAAGGCTGGTCACGGTGGTGATGGATCTGGGCAACGAAGTTCAGGAGCTTACGGGGAAGATATGATCTTAGATGTTCCTTTAGGAACTATAGCTAGAGATGCAGAAACCCAAGAGCGTCTGTGCGAAATTTTGGACCACGGAGAAGAGTTCGTCCTTGTCAAAGGCGGTCGTGGAGGATTGGGGAATGCACATTTTAAAAGCTCCACCAATCAAACTCCGCGCTACTCTCAACCCGGAGAAGAAGGCCAAGAAAATTGGTGCATCTTAGAATTAAAAGTTCTAGCAGATGTAGGTTTAGTAGGATTCCCTAATGCAGGGAAATCTACCTTACTTGCAGCCGTTAGCGCCGCAAAACCAAAAATTGCCAATTATCCTTTTACTACGCTAGTACCCAACTTGGGTATTGTCTCTTACCGAGATGATCGTTCTTTTATTATGGCAGACATTCCAGGAATCATCGAAGGAGCACACGAAGGAAAAGGATTGGGGCATCAATTCTTGCGACACATAGAACGAAACTCCGTTTTGCTTTTCATGATTCCCTCTGATACCGACGACATCGCTAAAGAATACGACATCCTCTTAAACGAGTGTGCGAAGTACAATGAAGAACTCTTGCACAAAGAACGTTTACTTGCCATCACGAAAGCCGATTTGGTAGACGAAGAATTGAAAGAAATGCTCTCCGAAAACCTACCAGATCTACCGCATATTTTCATTTCTTCGGTAACCACTGAAGGCGTCTTACAATTGAAAGACATGATCTGGAAAGCGATCAACACTGAAGTTAAAATGTAATCTTGGATGATGCAGCCCAAGTCTTCCACTAGTTTTCATTGGAGCTACTACGCGCTGCTGCTATTACTTGCCCTTATTTGGGGAAGCTCATTTATTATAATAAAAAAATCTTTACTCGCGCTTTCTCCCTTGCAAGTCGCTGCCCTACGAATGGGCATTGCAGGTTTAGCGCTCGTACCCTTAGGCTATCATCGAATAAAAGAGATACCGCGAAAAACATGGCCAGCAGTTTTGGTCGTAGGACTGCTGGGCAGTCTCATTCCCGCCTTTCTATTTGCCATTGCACAAACCAAGGTTCCCTCTGGAGTTTCATCTTGCTTAAATGCGCTAGTACCTTTGTACACTTTTATTCTAGGCATCTTGCTCTTTTCCCAAAAATTTGAAAAAGGGCGCTTGCTAGGCGTCATTTTAGGTTTAGCTGGAGCCATTTTATTGATCTTGACAGGAACGGCACTCGATGGAGGAAGCTATGCCGACTTCGCATTGTTCATCGTTTTTGCAGGAATACTGTATGGTCTATCGGCCAATACTATTCGAAGTTATTGTTCAGATTTGGCACCACTTACCCTTACCCTTGGTGCATTTGCAACCATCAGTCCCTTGTCTCTTTTATTGCTTCTTTTCACTGATCTACCCACGCTAGCAACAAACCATCCTGACTTTTGGACCTCGATGGGAGCCGTTAGTTTATTGGCCATTATTGGCACTGCCCTAGCAAATCTCCTCTTCTTTCGTGTAGCGCAGAGAACCTCTGCCTTGTTCGCTTCTAGCGTTACTTACCTAATTCCAATAGTTGGAGTAATGTGGGGATTGTACGATGGAGAGGGCTTCGGAATTGGACAAATGGCCGGTCTAGCACTTACCGTATCAGGCGTTTACTTAGCAGGTAAAAAGTGATCAAAAACAACACGCTAAGCTTCTGCTTAAGCTGACTTAATAAAGCAGCCCTTACAATTGTGCTTTTTTCTTGCTAATTTCGGTGAGTAATGCCCGAAGGACCGCCAAGTCCAACACAAACCTGATATGCTATGAAGAGATTACTATTGATCTTACTAGCTTTCGTTTGTATTCATTGTGAAATGGATGCACAACAAGATGCTAATTACACCGCCTATATGTATAATGGTTTGGTGTTAAACCCAGCTTATGCTGGCTCCACGGAAGCCATCAGCACCATGGCGTACTACCGCTACCAATGGGCCAATATTGAAAGTGCTCCTAGAACTTTTGCCATTAGTGGACACGGACGCTTCGCGCGAAATGCGGGTTTAGGACTATTCTTAGAGAATGATGTGATTGGCGTGCACAACCGCATGACTCTAAAAGTGAGTTACTCTTACCGAATTCGAGTAGGTCAAAAAGGAAACTTAAGCCTAGGTATTCAAGGTGGATTTTTGAGCTTTTCTTCCAACTTTCAGAACATCGACTTTTTACAAGATGAGGACGATGATTTGCTAACAGGCAGTCAAAGTCGCTTCAACCCGAATTTCGGAGCAGGCATCTTTTATTATACAGACCGCTTGTATTTTGGTATTGCCGTTCCACATTTGATGCAGACAGAATTACTAGATCCAGCAACAAGCATAGAACCACAATCGGCGCAACGTCATCACTTCTTAATGAATGGTGGGATCGTATTTGCGACTTCTCGCGATTTTCGAATACGCCCCTCTTTTATGTTGCGCGCTTTGCCAGGCGAAGCACCTTACTCTTTAGATCTAAACCTAAATTTCATTATTCGGTCTGCGCTGACTTTAGGTGTATCACACCGTTTGGAAGATTCCCTTTCCTTTTTATTGAGTTATCAGTTTAATAAAAACTTAAAAGCGGGTTATGCCTACGATTACCCAATGACAGACATCAGTTATTTCAAAGCTGCAACCCATGATTTCTTCATCGGGTACGATTTTGGCTTTGACAATGACAAGGTACTTTCACCAAGATTTTTCTAAAGTAATAAATGCAAGCTTTTTTCTGCGAAGACTTAGCAGAGCAAACGGGAATCCTCGACGCCAACGATTCTCGACATTGCGTTTCCGTACTCCGTAAACGGGAAGGTGACACCATTTATTTATTAAATGGAAAAGGGCAAAAAGCAAAGGCCTACGTGCGTTCTGCGAATCCCAGGAAGTGCAGTTTTGAGATCTATGAAAAGGCGTCATTCGAACGAAGAAAAAAACACCTACACATAGGGATCGCCCCAACTAAAAATATTGATCGATTCGAGTTTTTCTTGGAGAAGGCCACTGAAATTGGTGTGGAAGAAATCACCCCACTTTTATGTCGCTACTCCGAGCGAAAGATCATTAAGGACAAACGCTTGATGCGCATTTTGATCGCAGCACTAAAACAATCTGAGCGGACTTGGCTTCCCAAATTAAATCCGCTACAAGACATCAGCAGTTTTTTAAAAGAGCCCTTGAATGTTGATACGGCTGGGGTTCTTGCCTACGTGCCTGAACAAACACATTCCATGAAGGATTTTGAAAGCGACACCAAAAATTGGCGAGGATTGATTGGTCCTGAAGGCGGCTTTTCTGAACAAGAGGTCGAGCTGGCAAAAGCTGCTGGTTACCGAGCCACATCACTAGGAGATTTTCGCTTGCGAACGGAAACTGCCGGCATCGTATTAGCCGCTCAAGTAGCCCAACATTCTTAAAGCTAACAGTCTAGTACGGAGGTTAAAAGTTAAATTTCTTCCTTTTTTCATTTATTATTGAAAGTTCAATATCTGTGCTTTAATTTTAAATAAAAATGGAAAGCGTAAAACTAGAATTGCACTTAACCATCAAAAGATTGGAAACAGCGCTGCTCTGTTCTGTTCTTACTTTTCTCCTATTCACCATTCTTCTTTGTCTTAGTTTCGGACCTTCTCCAATGAAATCCTCCAACGAGCAAGGCCTGTTCACTGATAGTGATCCAAAATTAGAAATGACGGCTTTCAAAGAAGATTACGATCGAGCCATTTACGGTGAGAAATTGTTTGTGAACAACTGTGCTTCTTGCCATGCTCTTTCTAAAGAAATCATTGGGCCAGCTCTTTTGGGCGTCGACAAAAAATACGAAGAAGTGTGGTTAAAAAAATGGATCAAAAATTCTCAGCAACTAATTACCGAAGGAGACCCAATAGCGGTGGCTTTGTCAAACGAATATAACGGAAAAATAATGCCGGCATTTACTACCCTATCCAATGACGAAATTGATGCGATTCTCTTTTATCTCAAAAAATAAAACTATGAAGAGACTGCAGACTGCCGATGCGTGAACAGGGAAAATAAAAGGTACACCAAAGTAGAAAGTGCCAGCCCCATGTAACCGAAAATACCGAAAAGGGAAAAAATTAATATTAGAAAAATGTAGCGTAATTTATTTTTCTCCCATGACCTACCTGCAAACTTGTTAGAGAACATACGCAATGGAGAAACCATTAAGTAAGAGAATAAAAAGGTGAGCCCGTAAAGTATCCATTGATTATTCACCATATTCCCCCAGACATTGTCTTTTCCGACTACCGTAATCAAGGCAATAAAAAAGACGGTACAAGCGGGTGTTGGCAATCCTATAAAACCCGAATCTTCCCGTTGGTCGATGTTAAACTTCGCCAAGCGAACTGCCGAAAACAGCGTCAGGAAAAATGCGGGTAATGCTTTAACAAACAACTCGGTGCTGGGAAAGTGATCTCCTGTATGGCCCCAGGCAATCAACAAAAGTTGATACATGACGGCTCCTGGCAATAAGCCGAAAGTGACCATATCTGCCATAGAATCGAGTTCTTTTCCCATTTCTGAAGAAACGCCGAGCGAGCGCGCCACCAAACCATCTAAGGAGTCAGCAAAGATGGCAAAAAAGACCAATAGCGGTATCCAGTCCATTTTACCCGAAAAAGCACATACCACGGCTATGCAGCCCATAGCAAGATTACTTAAGGTAAACATGGAAGGGATGTGACGCTTCATTGTCTTTTAATTTCTTGCATTTAATAAATAAATGCTCGTTTGTCCATTTTGGTTTATGAATTCATCAAGTCTTCAATCTCCTCCACTTCTCGTGGAATCTTAGCCATCAAATCAAATGGAGCTCCTTCAGATGAAACCACAACATCGTTTTCAATTCGAATTCCCAAGCCTTCTTTCTCAATATAAATACCTGGCTCCACAGTAAACACCATCCCTGGACACATCGCTTTGTATCGACTGCCCACATCATGAACATCCAAACCTAAATGGTGAGAAGTTCCATGAGGGAAATATTTCTTGTAGGCCGGCCAAGCTGGATTCTGGTTGGCAATGTCCGCATCACTTAACAAGTTAATCTGCTTCAGTTGATCCTCCATTACCTTCGCAACTTCTGCCGTATAATCTTCGATCATGGTACCAGGCACCAACAATTTCGTCGCTTCCTTTTGCACATGCAAAACAGCATTATACACCTCCTTTTGGCGATCCGTAAATCGACCACTTACCGGAATAGAACGTGTCAAATCAGCAGCGTAGTTTGCATATTCAGCACCAAAGTCCATCAAAATAAGCTCTCCTTCTTTACAGATTTGGTTATTGTCTACATAATGTAAAATACAAGCATTTGCCCCTGAAGCAACAATCGAATGATAAGCAGCACCTGTGGCCCTCCTTCTTAAAAACTCATGTAATATTTCGGCTTCAATCTCGTACTCTGTAACCCCCGGTTTCACAAACTTGCAAACACGCTCGAAAGCATGACCAGTAATGTCGCAGGCTTCTTGCAAGAGTTCTATTTCGTAGCGGTGCTTTTCTGTTCGCAAATCCGCTAAAATTGGCGCCGAACGATGGAATTGATGCAAAGGAAAATTCTCCCGCATTTCGCGAGCAAATCGAAGATTTTTGTACGGAACTTCTGAATCATATCTCCCGTGTTCATTCAGATTAATATAAACATTATCGGCCATGTTTACGAAACTGTCCAATAGCTTGTGAAAATCTTCTAACCAATAAACGTACTCAATTCCTGAAGTCTCTTTTGCCTCTTCCTTTGTGTACTTATGTCCTTCCCACACACGAATGTGATCATTTGTCTTTCGCAAAAAGAGCATCTCTTCCGAATTCTTTCTAGGGCAATTAGTCGTTAACACTACAATAGATTTTTCCTGATCGATGCCCGACAAATAAAAGAGATCACTATTTTGCCGCCACTCGTGAAATCCATCTGCACTTCTAGGAGCTTCGTCGTTGGACAAAAAAATGGCTACCGAATTCGGTTTCATTCGTTTCCGAAACGCTTCTCTGTTTCGCACAAAAAGTCGCTGATCTATCGGCAGGTATTTCATTAATTAGGCTTTAAAAGTACTCTTACAAATATCTCGTAAATATCCAATAATAAGAGTCGCTTGTCTAGCTTAAAGCGGGTCAATTCCCTACTTCTGAGCTTTTTAATAGCAAGTAGCCTTATTAAATTCAAAAAATCACCTTTTTGTCGTTTTTTATGATCTGTCATAGGCTTCAATTCATATAGCAAACTTTGTCAAGTCATGACTTATTCGGAACTTTAAGCAAAAGCCGAACTGACTTTACTAGAAGATCAAATTCATATAATTAACCAAATAAAACCAATTAGTTCATGAAGAAAATTTTATCATTAATTTGTATGCTTTGTTGCTGCTTCACTTTGAGTGCACAACAGTATACAACCGCCTGCGCAGATGCTTCGGGCGGTCCTGCGCTGGATCCAGCAGGTGGGGGAACAGTCTGTACTGGAGAGCTGGCAACTGTTCCAGCTTTAACAGATGCAACCAACGCACAGATGCCCGATACAGAGTTGATGTTGACAGTAACAGATGTGAATGGTGCTGATTCAATCATCGCTGTAATAGCTGCTACAGATACTGAATTCGATCCTGCTACTTATACAACAGGTTCAGAAATTTGCGTGACAGCAATCTCCTATGATATACAACTTGTAGCGGATGCGATCGATGAGATTTTTGACAATGCCAATTGTTGTAACACTTTGGAATTTGCAGCAGGTAATCCTGTTTGTGGACCATTATGTGATGATGGCGGTATTTGCTCAGGAGCAGATGTAACAGGATTCCAACAGGTCATTGACTTGTTCGGAGCCTTTGGTGCAACACCAGTTACGGATTCATTGTTTACTGCCATCGATGACTTGAATACCTTAGTTGACGAAAATGCAGGTACTCTTGCCTTCTTTTGTGGGAACTTAGCAAGCTCATTCCCCGTTTGTGTGGCAAGCAGCGAGACGGTTTGTTACACAGTGGAAGATTGTGCGGGCCCTTGTGACGGAAATATTGCTGCAATGATCGAAGATCCAGCTGCTGGTACCAATTGTACAACAGATGCTCTAGACATTCCAGCCGTTACCGCTGGCGTTGGCTTACCTGATGCAGAGATTTTAGTAACCGTTCCTAGTTCTGTAGGAGCTGACTCTATTGTTGGAGTACTTCCTGTGGACGCTTCACAATTTACTCCTGCCGACTACGGTGGTGTGACAACTGAAGCATGTTTGACAGTAATCTCTTACGATCTAGCAGTAGTAAGTGGAGCTATTGATGAAATCTTTAATAACGCCAACTGTTGTAACACCTTAGAGTTTGCTTTTGGCAATCCAGTTTGCGCCCCGCTATGTGATGATGGAGGAATTTGTACAGGTTCAGATGTGCAAGGCTTCCAACAAGTAGTAGATCTATTTGCTGTATTTGGAGCACAACCAGTTTTGGATTCCTTGTACCAATCCATCGAAACGCTTAACACTACAGTAGCTGACAATTCGGGAACCTTAGATTTCTTTTGTGGAAATATGGCTTCATTCTTCCCGGTTTGTACTACTTCTAGTGCTACCGTTTGCTACACACTAGAAGAGTGTACAGTGGATTGTGCAGGTGTAACAAACGGACCAAACACCGAAGATGCCTGTGGAGTCTGTGACGATGATCCGAGTAACGACGATGAAACTTGTACCGATTGTGCAGGTGTAGTAAACGGTGATAGCACGGAAGATGCATGTGGCGTTTGTGACAACGATTCTAGTAACGACGATGAAACTTGTACCGATTGTGCAGGTGTGGTGAACGGTGATAGTACCGAAGATGCTTGTGGAGTTTGTGACAACGATTCTAGTAACGACGACGAAACTTGTACCGATTGTGCAGGTGTGGT
>CALFBW010000249.1 GCA_937951415.1 uncultured Chitinophagales bacterium
ATAAATTGGCGGAAAAAACCGAACGCGAGGATGAGTTTGTCGTGGAGGCAGTACAAAGAGGTTTGCGGTCTCGTTTCTATCAAGCAGGAAGATTTTCTCCCAAAAGAGAAAAGGGTGTGCACTACTTTCATCAATTAATTAGTGAAGCAATAAATACTTCTGAGTAAAAATAGGATGTACATACTCTTCTAATCAAAGATCCAAAAGGGGATTTCAACCGCTTTTTCCTTTTTTGCATTTTCCTCAAAATGATCTGCCCCTATTTTTAAAAGGTGTTTTCCTTCTTGGAGTTCTTTAGTGGAAATAAAATACTTTAGCCCCTTTTCATTTCGATTGGTATGATTGGTGAAGACAAACTCCTTGCTATCTATTGCTTTACCATCGATCCAAATTTGAAGGTAGTTTTCTAAACATAAATGAGAGGCCTTTGCTAAATCTATCGGATAACTTTCCTTTTCCTCATCACCTGGAAAATCGCATTTATTTTTGAGGCTATTGTCCATTGACTTTAGGTAAGGAATAAATAGATCCAAATAGCCATCTTTCACGACTTCAGATTGTATTTGTGGCAGTAAAACCATTCCTTCTTTTTGTTTGTCACTGTAGTGCTTGCTATTGCTGTATTGACTTCCATCTGCTTTACTGAAAGCTTGTCGCCAATGACCGGGCGCTTTATTCGTATTTAGGAAAAATATAAATCCCATAGACAAAACAATGAGCGAACTCAAGTAAATTCCGATGAAGTAATATCCCCTTTTTAGACTGTAATTCGAACTGAAAACGAAACTTACATATTCAATGGGTTTGCGAAGAAAAGTAGTAAAAGAAACAGCGAGGGCTTCCCCTACAATATCTCCAATTTTTAGAACCAACGGATTTTTAATCTTATCGGTGCTTGATACAATTCCAGCAAAAATACTTAGGGCAAGAATGATATACATCAGTAGGTTCACCAATTTTTCAAGAGAGAAGGGCCGGAGGTGTTCCGGAACTAAAACGAAAATCCCGAATACAATGAAGAGTACAAAGCTGAAAGAGATGTACATAAATACCGCAGCAAAAGAAAAGGCGAAGATGCTGCTAGCAATTTTATCAATATTTTCTGCGAAAGATTTAATGTCTGGTAATCGCTTTCTTGCGCGCTCTTTTGCTGGTTCCGTTAATCCATTGATTTTGTCGAATTGAATCCCCTTGGGAAAGACCGAAATCAAGCCAATAAGTCCCACCCAATAGGCCCTAAGAATAAAATGTCCAACGAAATTTATTAGCAAAATAAAATAGCAAAAGTACATGTAGGCCATACTGATACGCTCAGCTAAAAGCATTTCAGTAGGTAAGTTGTATTGTAGTACTTGCCGCATTTGGTAAATACCATCTGGCATTTGAGCAATTGCATAAATGCAAATTCCTGAAATAAGCAACTCGGGTTCCCAAGATTGCTTGGCAAGCTCTTTCCACCAACTCTTTTCTAGGCTTTGAAGGGAATCTTGTTTTTCTGGTGAATTATTATCCATGCCTTTAGGATTTCCTTCTAAGTTAAGAAGGAAAGAACTAATGACTATGGCTTTGTGGAATGCCACTTTTGAAAACCATTTATAACAAAAAAAAAGACCCGCTAAACAGCGGGTCTTTCACTTTCTTTAAGACTGGTAAAGTCAATAAAATATTAGATACTTATTTGACGTCTGCACCTTCAATGAGCACAACAACGCGATTGTTTAGAACCTCAACAAAACCGCTTTTTATGTTCATCTCTCGCGTTCCCTCTGTACTCACCAAACGAAGCACTCCTTCGGTAAGCGCCGAAATTACCGGTGCGTGATTGTTTAATACTTGAAAACCTCCATCAATACCAGGTAAACTCACAGAGCTTACCTCGCCTTCATAGACTTTTTCATCGGGTGTAAGAATTTCCAACTGCATAGGATGATTCTTTTAAGTTTAGATTGGGAAGCGCTTAAGCTTCTGCCAACATTTTCTTACCAGCTTCGATTGCCTCGTCAATGTTTCCTTTCAAGTTGAAGGCAGCTTCTGGATACTCATCCACTTCTCCATCCATGATCATGTTGAAACCTCTGATGGTTTCTTCAATCGGAACCAAAACACCTGGCTTACCAGTAAATTGCTCTGCAACGTGGAAAGGCTGAGATAAGAAACGCTGAACACGGCGTGCTCTGTTTACTACTTGCTTATCCTCATCACTCAACTCATCCATACCCAAAATGGCGATGATGTCTTGCAATTCTTTATAGCGCTGCAACATAGCTTGTACACGTCGAGCACAATCGTAGTGCTCTTGGCCAATAATGTCTGGTGTCAAAATACGAGAAGTTGAATCCAAAGGATCCACCGCTGGGTAAATTCCTAGCTCCGCAATTTTACGACTTAATACCGTAGTGGCATCCAAGTGCGCAAATGTTGTTGCTGGTGCTGGATCCGTCAAGTCATCCGCAGGTACGTAAACTGCCTGAACAGATGTAATTGATCCTGTTTTCGTTGAAGTAATCCGCTCTTGCATCAATCCCATCTCTGTTGCCAAAGTTGGTTGGTAACCTACGGCTGAAGGCATACGTCCTAAAAGGGCTGATACCTCAGAACCCGCCTGCGTGAAACGGAAGATGTTGTCAACGAAGAATAAGATATCCTTTCCTCCGGCATCTTTCTCGTCTCCACCATCTCGGAAGTACTCTGCCATTGTTAATCCTGACAATGCAACTCGTGCACGTGCTCCAGGCGGCTCGTTCATTTGCCCGAATACCAATGTGGCTTTCGATCCTTTCAAGGCTTCTTTATCTACCAAAGATAGATTCCATCCACCTTCTTCCATATCGTGTTTGAAAGCGCTTCCGTAGTTGATTACATCAGACTCCAAGAACTCACGCAAAAGGTCATTCCCTTCACGAGTACGCTCTCCAACTCCTGCAAATACAGAAAGTCCTTCGTAAGCCTTGGCAATATTATTTACCAACTCCATAATCAATACCGTCTTTCCTACACCTGCACCTCCAAAGAGTCCAATCTTTCCTCCCTTAGAGTAAGGCTCGATCAAATCGATTACTTTAATACCTGTGAAAAGAACTTCACGTTCGGTACTCAACTGATCGTATGCTGGTGGTTTACGGTGAATTGGGTAGCCGCCTGTTTTGTCCACAGGGCCAATGCCATCTACGGCATCGCCAACTACGTTGAAAAGACGACCCTTGATCGCTTCTCCAATAGGCATTGTTATGGGCGCTCCCATATCAACGACGTCCATGCCTCGAACCATACCATCGGTCGAGTCCATTGCGATTGCGCGAACACTGTCTTCCCCTAAGTGCTGCTGGCATTCAAGTATAACAGTACTGCCATCTGGTTTTTGAACTTCCAAGGCATTCATAATCCTTGGAATAGTAGAATCGGGTCCGGCGAAACTTACGTCTACTACCGCACCGATCACTTGTTTAATTGCTCCTTTATTTGCCATTACTGGTTTCGGTCTTATTGTCGAAAGTGAGGTTCTAAAAATCGCTGCAAAGTTAGGTAAAACTGTGCACATACGCCCATTTTCTGAGTGATAAGTTTAGAGGCATTGTCTTCTGCCTGAAATTGAGCACTAATTCAGGACTTCTGTCCTAGATTAAAGACTACACTTTCTTATATTTGAATTAATGCGCGAAGGGTGAATTAGCAGCAGTCAAGAAAAAATATCGATATTTTATTCTTCCTATAAGTATTTGTAGCTAGTTTAATTATCAGATAACCAGTGTTTTATGATAAGGGGATTAAGTCGTTGAAAGCTGTTTTATGTTTTCACACAATCTACCTTGATTTTGTAGGACTGTAAAAGGGTGCTTGGAACGTTTTTTGTGCTTGTTTAATAGATACTTTTAACTACACGGTCATGAACATTAGGGGGTCGATACTTGCCTTGTTAGTATTTGTACTATCAACAGCGAATCTTGCAGCTCAGAAAATAACAATGCTCAAGGGGGATGCATTGTATGAATCTGGGCAGTTCCAAGAAGCAGCTTCAGTATATACGGAAGCTCTACAGAACAATTACAAAGATGATGCCCTTTTGGGGCGCCTGGCAGATTGTTACCGTCATACGGGACAATATGACCTGTCTTCTATATACTATAGAAAGGCAATTCGAGATGATCGGAAAAATCCACAATTACAATACGAGTATGCTTTGGTGGCGATGAGCTTAGGGGATTATCTCTTGGCTCTGGAGTCTTTGGAGGATTACCAAAAGCAAATGCCTAACGATGCGCGAGCAACAGCATTTATCGATTGGTGTGAAAACATCGAAGAACGCTCAGAAAATGACCCTTTGATGCAGGTGACTGCACTTAGCATGAATTCCCCCGACAATGATCTTTCACCTGTAATTCGTCAACGAGGCTTGGTCTTTTCAAGTGATCGTGCTGTATCTGACGATTTGTGGACAATATCAGCAAGTACACAGCAAAATGTGTTTTTTACCGAACCTACTTCTAATATTGGATGGTCGCTTCCAGCTTTGTTGGGCGGACATGAAACGAGAGCAAAATTAAAGGGGCCTGTAACTTTTGCAGCGAATGGACAACGTATATTTTTCACCACTGAAACGGATGCTCCGGTTGCTAGTAGTAAACGTAAAGTAAGCAAGGCTTTTTCGAGTGATTTGAACAACGGTGTGTGGTCAAAGCCAGAGGAGTTGTCATTCAATAGTCTGCAGTCACGTTACCATGTGAAGCACTTGACTGCTACCGCTGATGGAAATACGCTGTTTTTTAGTTCAGACATGGCAGGTGGACAAGGCGGATTGGATTTGTATGTTATTACTAAGAACAAAGAAGGTGATTGGGGACACCCTAGAAACCTAGGACCAAACATCAATACCGCTGGTGATGAAGTGTACCCAAGTGTACATGCGGATGGAACGCTTTACTTTTCTTCAAA
>CALFBW010000250.1 GCA_937951415.1 uncultured Chitinophagales bacterium
GGCGGAAAAGATGCAGCGACTTTAGCGCTCTACGAAGAACCCAGCTGGAACAATCCGGTGGTGAGAATAGTGGACAAAAACGAGCGGGCTTTGGCAAAAAGATTAGCGGGCGATTATAGCTTGGAGGGTTTGGTGAGCACGATGATTGCAGCTTT
Source organism: uncultured Chitinophagales bacterium (assembly GCA_937951415.1). Taxonomy (GTDB): domain Bacteria; phylum Bacteroidota; class Bacteroidia; order Chitinophagales; family UBA2359; genus CALFBW01. Next base: position 156 of record CALFBW010000250.1, read on the forward strand.
GAAAAGAGATAAAAGAGCCATCCCTGAATACTTGCGTTTGCTTGGGCAAGAGTGGAAAGCAAAAGCTGAAAATGCAGAAGAGGCCATTTTTGCGATGTATTGTTTTTGGACGGGTGAAACCGTTTTGGGTGCCTTGGAGGGGGTAATAAAAACGGAAGCTGGTTTTATGGGCGGACAAGAAGTGGTTCGTGTATTATTCGACAAGGATGTTTTGCCTTTTGAGGAATTGGCAAAAAAGGCAGCAAGACAAAAATGTGCGGCAAGCATTTACTATACCACCGAAGAACAAAAGGAGATTGCTAATAGCGCCTTACATAACAATCAAGTTCGAGAAGCTTCGAAATTCAGACTCGATAAGGAGCAAAAATTTTACCTATCAAAAACAGCTTACCGTTTTATTCCACTTACAGAAACGCAAGCAGCTCGAATCAATAGTCGCTTAATAAAAAAGGAAAATCCTAAGATCATTTTATCTCCGAGACAATTGGCGCTTTTGAATTATTACGAGTTGCGTCCAGACCTTGGATGGAAATCATTGATTGGGATTCCTATTGAAATTGCCTGGGAAAATGCAATGGACAAAGTTCGGGCTTGGGATTGAGTGTGTAGCAATTATTACTCTCCAGCAATACGTTGAAAATCTCCCTTTGGCACCCAACCTTTCGCGTTATTCTGCAAATGAATCTGCGTCCATCCATCCATTTCTTCGCCAACAACAACTTTGCTTCCACCAGACAATTTGAACTGCACTTGACTGTCTTCAGAAGGAGCGGTATGAACGGCTGTACTTTCGGGCATTAAAATGGCTTCATCGTTTTTGGCCAACCAAGCATTTTTTCCGAAGAAAAAGTAGAGGCAAGTTACTGCTAGTAGCAAGGAGATAATTGCGGAGAAAAAGGGAATTTTACGGTTGCTGTTGAGGAAAATATATTTTCGAATAAAAAACACCGAAGCCCAAGCGAGCAACAAGGCCAAAATCAACCAAAGGATTGTAGGAAGAAAATGCATTAATTGAAAGAGTCCTTCTTGAATAAAAATGCGATCATAAATGGGAGAAGGATCTTCCAATTGATCTCGAACTACCTCTATGTTATTTTTGATTGAATTATTTAAGGGATCAAAACGCAAAGCTTTCTCGAAATGTAAAATAGCATTGGCATTATCTGACAGTCTAAAGTAGCAGCTTCCCACATTTTGATGCAAGGCTACCGAACCTTGACCTCCGTCTAGCATTGGCAAATACAAATCTAGAGCTTCTTTAAACTTACCGTTTTCGTACAACTCCGTGGCTTGTTGAAATGGGCCATAAACCATTTCTGCTCGCGCAGTTTGATGAAAGCAAGTACTTGTAATGAAAAGGATTATTATGTGTAATAAAAAATGCCGCACTTATTGGATGTTTTCTTCAAGTTCCCCGACCAAATTAATCGCTTCTTCATAGGTCGATTTCAAATCATCTGCTTTCGGGACAGGAGCGTATAATGCCATTTCGCAATAATCAATCAATTGATGCAAACGCTTGATGCGACTTTCATCAATGCCGCGACTACTCAATTTCGTAGAAATTAATTCTTGGCTCGATTCGCTTCGTTTAATATCCGCCCGATCCGCTAGGAACCCGTAAATCGCTTTTATTATCTCATCATAGAAGTCGCCCTTTTTATTAGCATTCATTAAAACCTGTGCTTCTTCGAGTCTTTTCTTCGCCACTCCTAGAGCGCCTCTTTTTCTACGACCGCTTACATCTGCTATCTCCGCTTCTTCGCTTTTCTTTTTTCTAATAAATACTGGGATCATAGCAAAAGGCGCTAAAAACAAAAGTAAGCCGAGCCCTTTAGTCATCCATCCATAAGCACTCACTTTCGACAAGCTTTGCTCTTGCTTTACAATAGCCCCAATATCTTCAGCTGCTTGTTGCTCTTGCATTTTTTTCATTCGCTCAGGATCTCCTGGTCGAATTTTCACTTTTGTTTTACGTGATTTCGCTGCTCGGTATTCTCCTGTTTCAGGTTGGTAATAATGAAAAACCTGCGGAGGAATGATGAGATCGCCTTCTTTTTTGGGGATAATTGAATAAGCAAAAGTTTTACTGCCCATCACCTTACCATCTTTCTCGTAAATATTCTCGCTTTCTTCGGGGTCAAAAATCTCGACATCTTCCAAGTTTATTTCTGGAGGACTAATAAGCATAATATTTCCTTCGCCAACGATACTTACTTTCAAGTTCATGGCTTCACCGACTTGCCCAGTTGTAGGATCTACTTGAACAGAAACCCTAAAAGTTCCTACCCCACCGGAATAGCCATCAGGTTTATTTTTTTCTGGAACAGGATAAACAGACAATATTTTGTCCTCACATTTAATCCTTCCCTTTTTATTCTGATAATTTCGGAACATTCCTCGCCTGCCGGGCCGTTCAATTCTATAGGTGAAATCTATGTTGATTCCATCTAGCAGCAACTCTCCTTGCCGTTGTGGAAACAATGTGTATGTACGTAATTTGTAGGCTCGATAAACTTTCCCTCCGCGAATTTTAGTGGTGGGATTGATTCGCTTTGGCGAATTGTCTTGTTTCCAAAATCCTGTTAAAGATGGGATGTCAAAATCATTGAAGTTGGAGACATCATGCAAAGAGTAAACTACATAGTTAACTTCTACTTGCTGCCCAATATATACGCTACTAGTATCTAGTTCTATTTCGGCAAAATAGTTGGGCAAATTTTCCTCTTCTTTATCTCCTTCCTGATTTTCTTGCACTTTTACCACCAACTTATTAGACTCGAAAACTTTGCGGGAAGTCTGGTAACGTGCAGGATCTAATCGAAAAGTGCCCTCTTCCTTTGCCATTAATCCGTATGAGATAATACTTACCGAACTCCTACGGCCATTCACGATGGTTTGCTCCGAAAATTGACTAGGGCCAGAGACCAGTTGAAAATCACTGAAGTCGGGAGGAATAAAATTCCCCTTTGGGGCATCGGCTATTGAATAGGAGACTTGAAAAACGTCTCCCACTTTGATCTCCTTGGAATCCAGTTCCCCTTTTATTCTTTGCCCATTTAACTGCAAAAGAAATAAAAAGCAACAAATAAAAAGGATTGCTATTTTATGCTGATTAATGCCTACCAATCTTTTCCTGATTTGGTGGTTCCTGTCGTTCGTTTCTTTAAGAGCTTCTCCTGTACTTCCAACTCTTCTTTTTTCAAGCGATCCAAAATTTTATCCACTTCTTCTCGGGTCATCGCACGAGCTACCGGACGCATTTCTGTGCTGTCTGGTTTCTCATCCATCTCCTCTCCCGGTTTTGCTTCCCCATCTTCTCCTTCCGTTTCCTCTTCTTCTTGCTCTTTTTGCTCCTCTTCATTTTCAGAAGATTCTCCTTCTTTCTGCTCTTGTTCTTCTTTTTCCTTTTCTTCGCCTTCTTCTTGCTTTTCCTGCTCCCCTTCTTGTTGCTCTTGATCCTGTTGCTCTTGATCCTGTTGCTCTTGTTCTTCTTTCTCTTCTTCGCTCTGCTCTTGTTCTTGTTGTTCTTGTTGCTCTTGATCCTGTTGTTCTTGCTGCTGCTGTTCCTTTTCTTCTTTCTGTTCTTGAGAAGGATCATCACTTTGCTGCGGGTTATTGCATTGAGAATCGGACGAAGATTCTTGCGAGGCAAGCCATTGTGCGTAGGCCAAGTTGTACTTTGCTTGCTCGTCGGTTGGCTTTAGTTTCAAAGCTTCTTTGTAAGATTCAATCGCGTCTTCTAAATCTCCTAAGTGCAGCTGTGCATTGCCCATGTTGTAAAATGCATCTGCTCGATCCGATTTGTCTTTCAATTGATTGAGCGCTTGGTTGTATTGCTCTACCGCTTCTCCATAGCGTTCTTCTCCTTGTTGAAATAAAGCGCCACCCAAATTGAAAGCCAAAGGCTCTAAGTCTCCCTCTTCGTTGGAGCGTATAGATTGTTTGTATTTAAGTTCGGCATCCAAGAAATCTCCTTCGGCATAGGCGGAGTTTCCCTCCCGCGCCAGTGTCTTTTCAGCAGAACCAAAAAGCCAATCTAATTGTGCTTGTACATTCTGCGATAGAAAGCAAAAACACAAGGAGCTCAAAAACACTATCCTTAGATTTTTCATTCTTCTATCGGTCGTTTACGTTCTCCAAATAAATTAACACCGCTGAAATATCCTTTACTTTTCTCTGAAAGGAAAAATTCAATCAATAAAAGTAGGAAACCGAAGAAGATGAAGTACTGAAATTGATCTTCATAATCAGTGAAAACTCGATCTTCGAATTCCTTTTTTTCCAAATCTCCCAACTCGCTTATAATCTCGGCGATCTCGCCTGAAGCTCCTTGTACTCGAAAAAACTGACCATTGGTAGCTTCTGCGATTTCTCTTAAAACACCCTCGTCGAGTTTTGAAATGACTTCTTGCCCATTTTCATCGATAAGATAGCCCATCTTCTTCCCTTTTCGATAAACAGGAATTCGTGCACCGTCGGCGCTACCAATCCCCATGGTGTAAATTACTACACCATCGTCAAAGGCTTCTTGTGCTTTCACTATTGCACCCGCTTCGTGATCTTCTCCATCCGTGATCAAAATAAGCGCCTTGTGCTTTTCTTCTTCTTGTACAAAATTGTAGTGCGCTACATTTATGGCTTGAGAAATGGCCGTTCCTTGCGTTCCCACCACATCAGGATCGACTGTTCTAAGAAACAACTTTGCAGCAGCGTAATCTACCGTTAAGGGCATTTGTAAAGTGGCTTCTCCTGCAAATACAATTAAACCCACTCGATCATTTGCCATGCGATCGACCAACTGCGAAACGATTTGTTTTGCGCGATCTAATCGACTTGGCTGTACATCGTCGGCCAGCATACTTCGCGACACGTCAATGGCAATCATAATGTCCACTCCTTGCCGCTTGATCTTTTCCATTTTGCTGCCCATCTGCGGATTGGCCAATCCTATAACGATGAAGAAGACCGCTAGGACTGTCAAAATTAAACTGATGCGCTTACGGCCTTTCGAGAAGTCCGGCATCATTTGACGTAACATGTTGTCGTCTCCAAACCTCGCTCGCGCTTTCAAACGCCAAGAGCGGTACACCAGATAGAGAACTATCATGATGGGGATGGCCAGAAGCCACCAAAGATTTGTGATATATGCCCATTTCAATATGCTCATAGCTATGGGATACTTCTTAAGAATGTGGCATTTAATACAAATTGTAAAAACAACAAAAACAAGGCTGCAAAGGCAAAGCCATAAAAACGCTCAGTATACTTCTTGAAAGTGGTTACCTCTACTTCTGTTGTCTCTAGCTCGTTAATTTCATCATAAATTTTCTGCAGCGCCTCATCATTCTTAGCTCGGAAGTACTTTCCGTTGGTCATTTTGGCAATCTCTTGTAGCAACTTTTCATCCAGTTCTACCTGCATTTGTCTTAAGATCGTACGACCAAAAAAGTCTCGTTGCGGAAAAGGCGCTGTTCCTGTGGTTCCCACTCCAATGGTGTAGACTTTTATATCGTACTCTTTCGCCATTTCTGCAGCGGTTAGCGGGTCAATGGAACCTTTGTTGCTGACACCATCGGTTAGCAAGATAATCACCTTACTTTCTGCTTCGGTCTCTCTCAAACGATTCACCGCAATTGCCAAACCCTCTCCAATGGCAGTTCCATCTTCAACCAATCCGCTAGAAAGTTGATCAATCATGATCTTCAAAACATTGTGATCAGCTGTAAGTGGACATTGCGTAAAGCTTTCTCCAGCAAAAACGACTAGCCCTACTCGATCATGTTCACGTCCGTCGACGAAGTCTTTCGCCGTTCTTTTGGCAGCACCTAAACGATCTGGCTTAAAATCCTGGGCCAGCATACTTCCTGAAATATCCAGTGAAAGCACGATGTCGATTCCTTCGGCTTTGACCTTTTCATCTGAATCGACATTTTGAGGTCGTGCTAAAGCAACAATCAACAAGCCAATCGACAAGATTTTCATAATGGGCAAAAACTTTCGCAAACTCGCTTTCCAAGAAGATTGATTTTTTACGGCTTCAAGAGAAGACATTTTCATTTCAACCAACTCCGCATCTTGGCGTTTCCAGAACCACCAAAGCAGCAAGGGTAAAAGCAACAAAAGCAGCAAATACCAAGGATCATCAAATACTATGTTATTGAAAAGCTCCACTTTTATTCTTCGCTTTTTAAATCATCCTTAAGCGGATTTTCCGCCTCTACAATTCTTTCAATCGTTTCTGCTTCTTGCTCTTTAAGCTTTGTGTGCTGGACAAAATCCATACTATCTTTCATTCCTTTCTTACACAAAGTATCATCAGGTTTTGCCTTGGCAAATTTTGCTAAATCGGCTTCATCGAAAATAGCAACCATTTTATCGATCAATTTAGGATTGGCATCCGTCTTCTTTAATCCTTCAATAATCTCATCAGCCGTCGACTCCATTGCTGGAAAAGAAAATCGCTTTTCTATATACGCTCGAATAATATCTGTCAACTCAACATAGTAAGCTTTATGCTCCCCTGCTTCGACTAATTTTTTTGCTTTTAAGTCCTGCAATTCTCCTAGAGCAATTTCATGAGGTGGATGAATTACCTCCATCTCAATTTGTGGTTCCTTTTTATTCTTTGCTCTCTTAAAGAAATAAAAGAGCAGAAGACCTAACAATAAAAAGCTGAACGCAAAAAATAAATAGCGCGGTAGCCATTCTGTCCACTTCACAGGTATATCGATGGGCCCCTTAATGGGCATAAGGCCTCTAGTGGTATCAATGGCAATTCCTGCCACTGTGAGCATTGCAGGTTTTGTTCGAACTGTATTTTCGCGTCCTTTGTATTTATATCTAAATTCTACACCAGGAACAGCAACTACTCCAGGTTCAAAAACACTCAAATAAATATCTGCTTCTATTTTAAGGCTGTCACCGCTCAGGTAAGTCGTATCTAATTTGGAGTTGCCGACTACATCGATGTCCTGTAGTTTTCCTGCAATAAAAGGCCATTCTATTTCATCGGAAATATGCGACAAGCTACTCAGGTGCAAAACAAAGCGATCACCCATAACCACAGTATCCTGATCGATCGTAGCTGTAACTTTCGGGCGTGCAGAAATATTTATTGCGCTAATAAATAACAACAATAACAGTATACACTTCTGGAGCACTTGCCCCTTGTTATTTTGAAATAAATACCACATTAGGCTCCACCTCTTTTGCGAAAGAAACTCATCAAATCCTTAACATAAGGTCGACGTTCCTGATCGGTTGTAATACTTATTAAATCTGCACCTGCACGGTTAAAAATCTCCTTGCAGCGTCGATAATTCTCAACAAAATGTTTCTCATACTGCTGTCGGACTTTTTTATTGCCTGTATCCAACCACATCAATTCTCCCGTTTCCGAATCACGTGCTCTCAAAAGACCCACATCTTCCAAGCGCTCTTCCCTCGGGTCACTAATGTGAATTCCAATTAAATCGTGCCGACGAGAAACCAAATCCAAGGCCTGCTGATATCCAGTGGTTTGAAAATCTGAAACCAGAAACAGGATACTTCGCTTTTTCATCATGTTGGACATGTAGCGCAAAGCTTCGTTCAAATCCGTTCCGCGATTCTCATTCGGCTTATAAGTCAGAAGCTCTCGAATAATGCGCAAGATGTGTGAGCGTCCTTTTTTAGGACTAATAAATTTTTCCACTTTATCGCTAAAAAGCAATAGTCCTACTTTGTCATTATTATTTATTGCCGAAAAAGAAATTACGGCCGTAATTTCTGTAATCAATTCATTTTTCGTTCTTCCCTTCGTTCCAAAGAAAGCACTCTCACTGACATCCACCATGAGCATTACCGTCAATTCTCGTTCCTCTTCAAAAACCTTGACATAGGGAGAATTAAATCGAGCCGTCACATTCCAATCAATGCTTCTCACATCATCGCCGTATTGATATTCTCTTACTTCGGCAAAAGACATTCCCCGACCTTTAAAAGCGGTATTGTAATCTCCTGAAAAAAGCTGATTGGACAAGCCCTTTGTTTTGATCTCAATTTTGCGCACTTTTTTCAATAGCTCTCCCGCTTCCGCAGAACTTTGTTCTGGGAGGATTTTCTTCGCACTGGGTTTATTAAAAACAACAAACAGCACTGCGGCAAAAATGAGAAATACTATGATAAGTTGAATGATCAAACTCGGCCTGCTACAATCGTTGAGAACTTGGTGATGAATTCCATTAAGGCACTTCTACCTTATTCAAAATCTCGCTGATGATTTTGAGTGAATCGATGTTTTCAGCTTCAGCTTCATAAGTAACACCAATTCTATGGCGCATCACATCATTACAAATCGCACGAACATCTTCTGGTTTCACGAATCCTCTGCGCTTAATAAATGCGTAGGCCTTAGATGCTAAGGCCAAATTGATACTAGCACGCGGTGATCCACCGTAGCTGATGTAATTCTTGAGGCTAGACAAACCGTACTTTTCTGGGTAACGAGAAGCGAAGACAATGTCGGTGATGTATTTCTCAATACGCTCATCCATGTATACACTGCGCACTACGTCACGAGCTTTCAATATCTGATCCGTTGAAATCACTGGTTCTACGGTTCCAAAGGTTCGATTAACACTATTGCGCATGATCAAACGCTCTTCTTCAATTTTGGGATAGCTAATGACCGCCTTAATCATGAAACGATCCAATTGCGCTTCGGGCAAAGGATAAGTTCCTTCTTGCTCTAAGGGGTTTTGTGTAGCCAATACAAGAAAAGGCTGGTCGAGCTTAAAAGTCGTGTCTCCAATGGTTACCTGACGTTCTTGCATGGCCTCTAATAGCGCCGACTGCACTTTGGCCGGAGCTCTGTTGATCTCATCGGCCAAAACAAAGTTCGAGAAGATGGGTCCTTTCTTTACAGCGAAGTCATTCTCTTTCTGATTGTAGATGAGTGTCCCCACCACATCGGCTGGAAGCAAGTCTGGTGTAAACTGGATTCTGCTGAAACCTGCTGAAACCGCTTTCGACAAGGTGTTAATCGCCAAGGTCTTTGCCAATCCTGGAACACCTTCCAACAAGATGTGCCCTTCCGAGAGCAATGCAAGGAGCAAACGCTCTACCATGTACTCTTGCCCAATTATGACTTTGTTCATTTCTTCCTTGAGCCGATCGAGAAAAGCACTCTCTTCTCTAATTCGCGCATTCAAGGCGCTGATGTCTTCCGACATTCCCATCAAGATATCCATATCTACTTTAGTTTCATTCAGGCGACTGGTCGGTCTCTGCAACGCAGCTTACCCTCCGACCTTCAAAAAATGAACCGCAAATTTACAACAGGAAAGAAAAGCATTGCAGCCCTTTAAGTAATTTTCACAGATAAAGGCACTATTGGTAGCTATTTATGAATGTATAATTAGCTGATGGACGGTATTTGCAAGCCTTTTTCACGCAATCATTCTTCCTTGTATAGCTCTACCGCGGCATTTAATTCCTTTTCTATTCTCTTTTTTAACCATCGTGGGCTCAAAACTTTCACTCTACTGCCGTAACCTAAGATCAAGCGTTCTAACTCGAAGTTCAAAACGACCTGTATAGAAACGATTATTCCCTCCGGGCCTGTTCGCAGGACTTCTTGAGAGTTATGCAAGGGCTTCGTTATAATGTACGGACTGGTTGGTGAGTCAATAGCCAGTGTAACCTTGCTAGTTTTCTGGCCCAGTGATTTCGTAACGCCAATCACGTCACTAAAGAAATCCTTCAAGACAAAATCATCAGCTGGTCGGAAGAATCGAGTTTGATCCTCTTCTACCGTTTCCATTCGATCAAGTGCTAGCAATTGCAACTGATTATTGCGATCGGCTCTTGCCAATAAAAACCAACGATTTCGATACTCCTTCAAAAGGTACGGATAGTAAATGTTCTCACTCTTTTGCCTAGCCTTAAAGGACTTGTAACCGATAGAGAGCACCTTTTTCTTCTTAATCGATACTAGCAAAGGGTCGATCCACTCTAAGCCTCGCAACATTTCATTCTTTTCAAAGTCGATATAGTATTCTTCAGAATTACTCTGCTTGTGAATCTTATCCTCAAGTCGGCCAACAAGTTCCCCTAGATCTTCGAAGTAGTTAAAACCTTTGAACTGGTTTAACATACTTACTACCTCCCGCAACTTATCTACGTCTTGATCGCGGACATTTGAATTCGTGATGCTGTAATTGGGATCTTCATAAACATAGAATTTTCGCTCTACCACTTTTATTGGTGCGTGATAGCCTAGTTTATCACTTCTAAGTGTTTGGATGTCCAATTGTATGGTTCGTTTACTCACGCCAGAGTGAATTCCTTCATATTCATATAAACCATCCGAGACTGCTTCTATCAAATCGTCTAAAGTCCACTTTCGAAAGCGGTTTTGTAAACACTTGTCAATGATTCGATAACGCAGTAGAGCCAACTTATTTTGAGGCATTTCTAAATGAATTTTGATCTAAAAAGAGTGATCTCCTTTCTTTCCGATCATAAAAATAGCGCACAGCAGCACTTTATACGCAATGTATTTGCGCATTTGATTTTCAGGGCAAAGAAAAAGAGCTTTACAAGACTCTTTATCAGCTACTTATAACAAAACCGACTTTTTTCCCGAGTGCGCAAATACGCTACGTTGGTGCAGTTGTAAATTTGGATTGTCGTTGAGAAAGCGATGATTGTTCTTTAGAAAATAAATAGCAGGTCAAGTGAAACTTACTTCTGGCGTAAGCCACCAAATTTTCTTTTTGATTCAGTTTAACTATTACCTGCTTAAAAACATGGGAGCGGTAGCTCAATCGGTTAGAGCACAAGACACTTTAGTTTTTGCATTACCACTTTTTCGAGAGGTCACTTAAAACTTACTTCACAAGATTTCGGATCTTGAGGTTGGTGGTTCGAGTCCATCCCGCTCCCCTATTTTCTAACATTTATTATTAAACACAGAATATTTAGCAGGTCAAGTAAAACTTACTTCCGGCGTTAGCCACCAAATTGAGGTTTTGACTTAGTTGTACAATTACCTGCCTATATAAGATACACATGGGAGCGGTAGCGCAACTGGAGAGAGTACCGTAGAGAGGGCCTATGGTCTTGCCAGAAAAAGTAGGACTTAAGGATGATGCGGAGGTTGGTGGTTCGAATCCATCCCGCTCCCCTATTTATTATAAATAAACGAATGCTAAATCGATCACTACGAATAAAAGATCTAATGATAATGGTTTAGTGATTTGTGCTAATACAAGGTCAAGTTTCTCTTACTTCTATTCGTCTCTAACACAAATCTAGAGAAACGATTACCTGAAATACATCAGTCAGATCTGTCATAAATGATGTGTATATCAAAAAGCCAGCAAGAAAAGCGCACTGCTATTCTTCTGACTTTTTGTTTTTATAAACTGTCCCGTCCTAGCTGCTATCTTTTGCCTCAAATACCCAAGCGAACAATACGAGTTTGGTTTTGCT